>NZ_JBANCF010000006.1:0-156230 GCF_038742595.1 Aequorivita flava
GATAGGTTGATGGAGCCAATGCATTCTACCGATATGTTGTCCCTACGGGACAATGGGATTCTATCTTTCGGGCTTTTTCTACCGATATTTTGTCCCTACGGGACAATGGGTTTGTTTGTCCGTTTTCTTTTCTACCCATATGTTGTCCCTACGGGACGGGTGGATGGGGTCGATGATTTGGGGATGCTGAGTTTGGTTAGACGTTTTTTCTACCCATATTTCGTCCCTACAGGACAAATAGATGGAGCCAATGCATTCTACCGATATGTTGTCCCTACGGGACAATGGGATTCTATCTTTCGGGCTTTTTCTACCGATATTTTGTCCCTACGGGACAATGGGTTTGTTTGTCCATGTTTTTTCTACCCATATATTATCCCTACGGAACGGGTGGATGGGTCGATGATTTGATGATGCCGGGCTTGGTTATAGGTTTTTTCTACCCATATTTTGTCCCTACGGGACAATGGGTTCGTTTGTCCGTTTCCTTTTCTACCCATATGTTGTCCCTACGGGACAGGTGGATGGAGCCACCGATATTCTGTCCCTATGGGACGGGTGGATGGGGTTAATGTTTTTTCCCATCTGTCAACCATAGGGACAGGATTGGTTATGTGTAGGGTTTTGTGTGGTATTAATTTTAGCTCAATGAATTTTTATGCTTTTATTCGCCTAAAAGGGTTGCGATTTTGGCTTCCAGGGCGGCGCCGCGTAGATCTTTATCGATTATTACGCCTTCCTCATCCAATAAAAATGTGGCAGGAATTGAACGAACGTTGTACTGCTTGGCGATTGGGTCTTGCCAAAATTGCAGGTTAGAAACATGGTGCCAATCCATTTTATCGTCGGCTATGGCTTGAATCCATTTGTCTTTTTGTTCGGCTTTATCTAGAGAAACGCTGATAATATTTAGGCCTTTATCGTGGTATTTATTGTACACTTTTACCACGTTCGGGTTTTCAATACGGCAAGGCTTGCACCACGAGGCCCAAAAATCTATAATCGTATATTTTCCAAGGGCATCTTTTAACGACTTCATTTCGCCCGTTGGAGTTGGAGCGCTAAAATCTGGAGCAAGGCTTCCCACTTCGGCCTTTTTCATATTTTCTATGCTGGTTTTTAAATCGGTTACAATACCGCTGGTTGCCAGTTTTGAATCCATATTATCTATAAAAGCAGAGGCTTCGGCTGGGGTGAGTTCTTTTCTGCCTACCATTTCAGAAATAAGCATAGCGGCGAAAAGAGTATTGTTGTTCGACTTTAAAAATTCCTTTTTATACTGGGTTTCTTCCGCAACAATATTTAGATTTTTACTTTGTATTTCGGCAATTTCGGCCGTATCGTTCGCCATGCGGGCTTCGCGGAAACGGTCCATGCTTTCTTGTTTTCTTTTATTAAAGGCCGTCATTTTATCGGCAAATTCGCCGTAGGCATTGTTTTGCTTTCCACCGGACACACGAGATGCCTGTATGCTATCTTTGTAAATAGTGGCTTTCATATCTACATTTTCAGGGAAAAATATTACTGAGCCGGGCACTTCATTCACTCTTAAAAAATTAAGGCTAGTGGCCTGGCTATTTGGATAGGTAGCCGAAAAGGCACCGCCGGTAACGGTAATAGTATCAATAATTTTAGGTTGCCTGTCTGCCAAGGTATAGACGTAAATCTCGGTACCGTCGGCAAAACCTTGAGCCTCGCCTTGTAGCACATAGCTGTCGGATTCCTGCGTACAGGAAAGTAATGAAATTGTTAAAAGTGAAGCTAAAATAAGTCTCATAGAATCTGTGTTTTTATTTGTGGGGCAAAAATAGCAGATTATTCTGGCAATGCGTGACATGGGCTAATATTTTGTTATTTATTAACATATCGCTTAATTTTTAACTCGTACTTTTATCCCCTTATGTTAAAAGACGATTTAATAGTAGAAAAAAGGGATTTCCCGATGAAGATAAAAGTGGGCTTCAAAAAGGTTTTTGACGCTTACAAAGCTTTGGAACCCCAGACTGCGATTGAAAAACAGCAGGCTGCGGAAATACTCGCTATAGAAAAAGAATATCCCAAACTAACTACGGGCTTAACAAAATGTACGGACCTCACCGAATACCAAACGCAAATAGACGCGGTGTTAAATCCGTTGTTCTCCCCGTTGTTGACCGAAAACGAAATTAAATTCGCCACCATTCCTTTTCAAAATATTGCCATTAAATGCACCCAACGCTATAAAAATTTAATTAAGGCGGCTGGAGAAGAGGTAGCATTAGAGATTATAAATTTTAATGCAGACCAATTTTATATTATGGGCTGCAGTATAATTTTAAATATATATTACGGGATAAAAGTTGATTTTAGACGTTCGTATTACTACAATATTCCCGATGAACACGGGATGGTAAAAAACTACAGGCTGCTCTACAATGCAGATTTTGTGGAAATTCAAAAAACCGATAAGGCGAAGGATATTTCGGAAGCGGATATCAACGAACTTTTGGAGAGCTACGAAAATGTTGCCATTTGGAAAGAAAAGTTTCCACCCGAAAGCTGGATTTTTAACGGTTTTGTTATCGCCTCGCTAACGGATGTTACCTTAAATGTATCCATTTCAGATTTTAAATCGAATTTACTGCGATTGGAAAAAAACGGGGGCTTTGAGGATACTGAGTTTAGCCGTATTTTCCGCTCTATTTTTCATTTAAAGGATTTGATGATAGGCTTTACCGACTATCACGAAGAAACGGAGACTTTTGAACGCACCCTGTTTAAGGAAATTTCGAGTTTTATACTCAATAATAAGAAATCGCAACGCTGCAAGGACGCCCTTTGTAGTGGTTCGTATTACAAGCTTTTTAAGCAGCGCGAATTTTACTGCATTACCGATGCCGAGCGTTACCACAAATTATACCCGGATAATCTGCTCTATAAAAAAATGCTGGACCAAGGTATGAAGAGTGCAATTTTTGCCTCGATAGTACACGAGGATAAAATTTTGGGGGTGCTGGAATTGGTTTCGCCCAACGCGAACGACCTTAATACCATTAATGCCAACAAGCTACGCGATATAATGCCGTTTTTAATTGATTCGGTTGTGCGCTCGAAGGAAAATCTGGAGAACGAATTGGAACTTATTATCCAAGAGGAATGTACTGCCATACACAGCAGTGTACATTGGAAGTTTCGGCAGGAGGCAAAGCGGTATTTAAACAGTAAAAACGAAGGCAATGCCAACTATTTTAGGGAAATTGTTTTTCAGGATGTGTTTCCGCTGTATGGACAAACCGATATAAAAGGTTCTTCCGAAGCTCGAAACGAGGCTACCAAGCAAGACTTAATGCTGCAATTACAGTATATAGACGAACTGCTGCAAAAGCTTTCAAAATACAATCCGCTGCTAATTTTTGAGCAGATGAAGTTTACAGTCGCGAACTTTTCAAATGAAATTACCGAAAACCTTCAAGTAGATACAGAGCGAAAAGTAATAGATTTTATCGCTTCTGAAATCATTCCATTTTTTAAACATATGCGGCTTAAGAACAATACGCATAAAAAGTGGATAGATGAATACAACGAACTGGTGGATCTAAATTCGGGATTGGTTTATAAATTTAGAAAAGACTACGACGAATCGGTTATGCAAACCAACAAAAGGCTTGCAGCGATTTTAGACAGGAAACAGCTGGAGGCACAGCAAATGTACCCGCATTACTTTGAACGTTTTAATACAGACGGGGTTGAGCACAATATGTATATAGGTGAAAACATTACAAAGCGTAGAACCTTTAACAAGTTATACCTTAAAAATTTAAGGTTGTGGCAGTTGCAGATTGTGTGCGAAATGGAGAATAGCTTTTATAATTTTAAGGAGAGCTTGCCCGTAAATTTAGATGTAGCCTCGATGATTTTGGTATTTAACGGATCGTTGTCGCTACGGTTTAGGATGGACGAAAAACGATTTGACGTAGATGGCACCTATAACGCGCGATATGAAGTGGTAAAAAAACGCGTGGACAAGGCCCATATAAAAGGAACCGAAGAGCGTATTACCCAACCGGGGAAAATTGTAATGGTATATTCGCAAAAAGAAGACGAGGAAGAGTATTTACAATATATAAAGTTTTTACAAAGTCAGAAAATGCTCGACGAGGGTGTAGAGATGTTGGAATTGGAAGACTTACAGGGTGTTACCGGCCTAAAAGCCTTACGCGTAAAAGTGCTTTACAGCAAAAACACGAATAAGACGAAGGAGTATTACACCTACGAAGACCTAATCTCTGAATTAAAAGACTAAAGCGGCAACAAGTTTAGATTTGTGAATACGCTGTTTACACGTTAAAACGGAAGTGCATTACATCGCCATCCTTTACGATATACTCCTTTCCTTCTACCCCCATTTTTCCTGCTTCCTTTACTTTGGCCTCGCTACCGTAAGTAACAAAATCGTCGTATTTTATAACTTCGGCGCGGATAAAGCCCTTCTCAAAATCGGTGTGAATAACACCGGCCGCCTGAGGTGCTGTAGCACCAACGGGAATGGTCCACGCCCGTACTTCCTTTACACCGGCCGTAAAATAGGTTTGCAGGTTTAGCAGTTTATAGGCACTGCGAATTAATTTAGCAGAACCCGCCTCGTCCAATCCCAAATCTTCCAAAAACATTTGGCGTTCTTCGAAGGTGTCGAGTTCGGTAATATCGGCTTCGGTGCCAACTGCCAAAACTAAAACCTCGGCATTTTCATCGGCTACCGCTGCTCTTACTTTATCCACATAGTCGTTGCCCGTTGCGGCTGCAGCTTCATCTACATTACAAACGTAAAGCACAGGCTTGTCTGTTATAAATTGGGAGTCGGCTATATACTCCTCACGTTCCTCGGCAGAAAGTTCAATTGCCCGAACGGAGATTCCGGCTTCTAGACCCGTTTTTACCTTTAACAAAGCTGCCTCTTCTTTTTGTGCTTCTTTATTTCCGGTACGAGCCGCGCGTTTTACTTTTTCCAGTTTTTTGTCTACCGTTTCCAGATCTTTTAATTGCAGTTCAATATCTATTGTTTCCTTATCGCGAATAGGATTTACGCTACCATCTACGTGTACAATATTATCATCGTTAAAACAACGCAATACATGAAGAATAGCATCGGTTTCGCGGATGTTGCTCAAAAACTGGTTGCCGAGCCCCTCCCCTTTGCTGGCTCCTTTTACAAGGCCTGCGATATCTACTATTTCAACAGTTGCAGGTAATACGCGCTCTGGTTTTACCAATTCCTCCAACTTTAACAAGCGCTTGTCCGGTACATTTACAACGCCAATATTAGGCTCGATGGTACAGAAGGGAAAATTGGCACTCTGTGCCTTTGCATTGGACAAACAATTAAAAAGAGTGGATTTTCCAACGTTTGGCAATCCTACAATACCTGCTTTCATAGTAATAATCTTTATTTAATTTTAAAATGGCTTAGCACGCTAAGTTTTAAAACGCTGGAAATATTTTTCAATTTAAAAACCGATTCCGAAAAACGTTTTGTGTTATGAGCTTCAACCTATCTCTTATTAATTTTCGCTTTATATGCTGAAATTTTTAAGAGGTGCAAATATACATCTTCAAAGCATACAATCAAGACTTCGTTTAAAATGCTTTTCAGAAAAAGATTGGGGATATTTTCACTAAAATTTTTGAATAACTTAACTATTGTAACACTATGTTTACACTAGAAACCTTAATAACCAAAATTATGAAACGTATAGTAATGAGCATAGCCGTGGCCGTTTTTACCTTTTCGGCACTACAGGCCCAGGAAAATAAAACCGTTCGGGAAGAATCTACCGTAAAGCGCGTTATTACCAAAGAAGGTAGTGATGTAAAGATTAAAGAGGTAAAAAACACCGATACCGAAAGCGGGGTGGTAGTTGTAAAGGACAACAACCAAACCAACCAGGAATTTAAGGAAACTACAAAAAGGGATTCCGATAAAAAAGTGCTGGTAGATGAAGTTGTGGTAGATCGGGAGAACGAGGCAATGATTGCCGCAAAGAAAGCGCAGGTACAGGTACAGCTGGAAGCTTCTAAAAAAGAACAGGCTGCTTTGGCTGCTAAAAGAAAGGCGGAATTCGAAGCAAAAAAAGCTAAGATGGCGCAGGAATTGGCCGAAAGAAGAGCGCAGTTGGAAACGCGTCCGAAAGGGATGGCCAAATTAGATAACGACTAAAAAACTATAAATACTAAGTTCCATTTCGGGATTTCGGTTGGAACATAGGGCTTTTGCGGTGGCTTATTTGCGATGAATATTCAATTTTATTTGAAAAATAGTATCGTAAAAATTATAGTTTAAAGCGAACATTAGCGATTATTTTAAGAAATTTTATTAAATAAGCAAGAATCGTTGAATATTTTAAGAATTAGTTATCATTTAATATTTCGTTTTAACAGCTACAGCAAATATATTTGTAATTAGAAAATCAAACCAAAATATAACACTATGAAAAAGACACTCTTAATTATTGCATTGGCAGCTTTTACGGCTGGTTTTGCACAAGAAAATAAAAATAAGAAATCTGAAACGGTAGTTACAAAGACTGCTGTAAAAAGTGAAAAAGGCACAGAGGTATCAACCAAAGCCGTTACAAAAACCAAAAAGCAGATTTTAGCTTTAGACGATAGTGACGCAAACCAGACCAACCAAAGTGTTGTGATGAAGCCCGCCAAGGTAAATACCGATGTAAGCTATGATTACGATGGCAACCGATTTCAGTTTTTAAATCAGAAAGACAAAGATGGGTACAGATTAATGACCGTAAAGGACAATGCTACCCAGGAAGAGTACGCAATTATAAAGCCTACTTCACAAAATGGTTATTATATAATGTCTAGGGATGGGAAGTCGTCTTTTGGATATTTTAATGCGGATGGAAACTTTGTTGTTGAGCGTTACGACGCAAATCTAGACGCCATTGTTTCTGACGTTTATAAGTTGCAGATGAAAAGCAATGCAGCGGTAAAAGAATAATTTTCGCTTAACTCCCCTACATACAAATCGCCCTTCAAATTTAATTATTTGAAGGGCGATTTATTTTTGTTGAAATATATAAAAATTTACTTTTTGTGCATAAAGGCTTGCTTGGCCAGTAGTTCCTCATCGGTTTCTACGTTGTCCTCATCGGGAACGCAGCAATCTACGGGGCATACGGCGGCACATTGTGGTTCATCATGAAAACCTTTGCACTCGGTACATTTATCTGCTACTATAAAGTATATTTCGTCGCTTACAGGTTCTTGAGCTTCATTAGCATCTACCTGTTTTCCATTTGGAAGCACAACATTGCCTTCCAAGTCGGTGCCATCGGCATAACGCCAATCGTCGGCACCTTCATATATTGCCGTATTCGGGCATTCGGGCTCGCAAGCACCGCAGTTTATACATTCGTCTGTTATTATAATTGCCATGGTATTTACTTTTTCTAACTTTGCACAAATTTAATGCCTATAAAGGGTAACTCCAAAGGAAGTATGCAAATAAAGGACAGAATTAACGCTTTTATCAAATTAGGGAAATTTCTTGGCGAAATTAATACCGAAACCAATCATATTTTAAAGAAAGCCGAAGCGGAAAACGGATGGTTTACCCCGGATAATATATCATTTGCCTTAAAAAATTGGAGTCAGGCGCTGAGTGAAGAAAATTTGGAGCAGTGGGTTGCAGCGTATAATTTGGAGGAAGCAAAGCCAAAAACCGTCGCAATTATTATGGCGGGCAATATTCCGTTGGTGGGATTCCACGATTTTCTCTCTGTGTTAATTACGGGAAACAAGGTTTTGGCGAAGCTATCGTCTAACGATAAAACCTTACTGCCCTATCTGGCAAGCCATTTAATATCCGTTGAGCCCAGATTTAAGGATTTAATTGAATTTACCGAAGGAAGATTGCAAAATTTTGATGCCGTAATTGCCACCGGAAGCAATAATACGGCGCGCTATTTTGAATATTACTTTGGAAAATACCCGAATATTATCCGCAAAAACCGAAATTCGGTTGCAGTGTTAACCGGGGAAGAAACCGAGGCTGAACTCGTAAAACTCGCCGACGATATTTTTAGGTATTTTGGATTGGGCTGCCGCAACGTTTCAAAAATTTACATTCCCGAAAACTATAATTTTGAAGCGTTTTTTAAGGCTATGTATAGTTGGAAGGCAATTATAAACCACCACAAATACATCAATAATTACGATTACAACAAGGCGGTGTATTTAATGGACAGTTTTCCGCTCTTAGACAATGAGTTTATGATACTAAAGCAAGATACTGGCTTCTCCTCGCCTATTTCGGTGGTTTTTTATGAATTCTACACAGGGTTGGAAAGTTTAAAAGCAGATTTAAAGGCGAATGAAATGCAGATTCAATGTTTGGTTTCAAAAGCAGGGTTTACCAATGAAGTTGCTTTTGGGGAAGCGCAACACCCACAACTTTGGGATTATGCCGACGGGGTAGATACGGTGGCATTTTTATTGAAAAATTAATGGGATGCCCAAACTGTTGCAAGTGTATTTTATTTTTCGACCTACAAAGCAACGGTATTAATTTGGGAGAATTATATAATTCCTACGGTTGATACTTCCTTGATAAAAAAACCATAATTGCCCAATATTTTAACTGCATAATTCACATCTTTGTTGTATAAATTTCACAAAAGATGAAGAAACATAATTTTAGCGCAGGGCCTTGCATATTACCGCAATCGGTTTTGCAACAAGCTGCCGCAGCTGTAAAAAACTTCAACGATTTAAACCTTTCGTTATTGGAAATTTCGCACCGAAGCAAAGATTTTGTTGCGGTAATGGACACTGCCCGAAGTTTGGCATTAACGCATTTGGGGCTTCAGAATAAAGGGTACCAAGCCTTGTTTTTGCAAGGTGGGGCGAGTATGCAGTTTTTGATGACGGCTTATAATTTATTGGAAAAGAAAGCTGCGTATTTAAACACCGGCACTTGGAGCGACAAGGCCATAAAAGAGGCTAAGCTCTTGGGGGAAGTGGTGGAAGTAGCATCGTCAAAAAGCGATAACTTTAATTATATCCCAAAAAACTATAGTATTCCGGGCGATGCGGATTACTTTCACTGTACCAGTAATAATACCATTTTTGGTACGCAACTACAGCAGTTTCCCGAAACCGACATTCCGATGGTTTGCGATATGAGTAGCGATATTTTTTCGCGGCAGTTGGATTTTTCAAAATTCGATTTAATATATGCCGGGGCGCAAAAAAATATGGGGCCGGCGGGAGCTACGTTGGTGGTGGTAAAGGAAGAAATCCTCGGAAAGGTTTCGCGCGCCATTCCATCTATGCTTAATTACAAGGTGCAGATAGGGAAAGAGAGCATGTTTAATACGCCATCGGTATTTGCGGTGTATGTTTCAATGTTGACCCTGCAGTGGTTGGAGGATGCTGGAGGAATTTCTGCAATAGAAAAGGTAAACAATCAAAAGGCCGCCCTTCTTTATGCCGAAATAGATAGAAACTCACTTTTTGAGGGCTATGTTACCAAGAAAGAGGATCGCTCTAAAATGAATGCCACCTTTAATTTAAAGGACGAACAGTTAAAAGCCACCTTTGACGAATCTTTAAAACAGGCTGGTATTAGCGGGATAAACGGGCACCGTAGTGTTGGCGGGTACAGAGCATCTATGTATAATGCGCTGCCTTTGGAAAGTGTGGCGGTTTTGGTAGATGTTATGCAAACGGTTGAAAAAGGCGCTTAAAACTTAAAAGCGTAACAGCAGTAAAAATTATGGGTTGAATTTTGAATTCCCAAGAAGAATAAAATTAATAATAGGAAAGAATAAAACATGAAGATATTAGCAAATGACGGTATTTCAAAAAGCGGAGTAAAAGCGTTGGAAAATGCAGGTTTTGAAGTAATAGTAGTAAGTGTAGCACAGGAACAGCTTCAAAATTACATCAACGAACACCATATAGAAGTGCTTTTGGTGCGCAGTGCCACCAAAGTGCGGAAGGATTTAATAGACAACTGTCCATCGTTAAAAATAATAGGTCGCGGTGGCGTTGGCATGGACAATATAGATGTGGATTACGCACTAAAAAACGGAATAAACGTAATAAATACCCCGGCGGCTTCTTCGGAGTCGGTTGCCGAGTTGGTATTTGCACATTTGTTTGGAGGCGTTCGCTATCTTCACGATGCCAACAGAAATATGCCCTTAGACGGCGATACCAAGTTTAAGGAATTAAAGAAGAGTTACGGCTCGGGGCGCGAATTGCGCGGAAAAACATTGGGAATTATAGGCTTTGGGCGAATTGGGCGGCAGGTAGCCAAAATAGCTTTGGGCTGTGGGATGAAAGTAATTGCCAGCGACCACGAAGTTGGGGAAGCCGATATTACGCTTACTTTTTACGACGGACAGGAGGTTACTTTAAAAATAAAGACCGCGCCAATAGATAAGCTTATCAAAAAGAGCGATTTTATTAGTTTGCACGTGCCTTCACAATCGGGGTATTTAATTGGAAAAGACGAAATTGCCAAAATGAAAGACGGCGTGGGCATTGTGAACACTGCACGCGGTGGGATACTTAACGAAGCTGCACTTTTGGAAGCTATTGAGGATGGGAAGGTTTCGTTCGCGGCCTTGGATGTTTTTGAGAATGAGCCCACTCCTTCGATTAAAGTTTTAATGAATGACGCTATTTCGCTTACGCCACATATTGGTGCCGCCACAAACGAAGCGCAAGACCGTATAGGCATTGAGCTTGCCGAACAAATAATAAGCTTATTGACGAAGGCCTAAATAATTTTATTTACTTTAGTTGCCTACTAACTTAAACATCAGAAAATTATGCCTTCAATTTTAGATCTTCTCAGCAGCGATATGGGGCAGCAGCTTATTACTGCCGCAAGTGCCAAAACCGGTGAAACTCCCGAAAAAACTGCAAATGTATTGAGCATGGCGTTACCTGTTATTTTGGGAGCCATGCAAAAAAACGCTGCGAGTCCGCAGGGTGCACAAAGTTTAAACAGTGCCTTGGAGGACAATCGGCACGACGGTTCCATTTTAAACCAGCTGAGCGATTTATTGGGAAACCAAAGTGCAGACAGTAGTTTAATGAGCGATGGTGCAGGTATATTGGGCCACGTACTTGGCGGGAACCAACAAAAGGTGCAGCAGGGTATTAGCAAGGTAAGTGGCGTAGATGCCAATTCGGTAGCTAAGATTATACAGATGGCGGCACCTATATTGATGGGAATTTTGGGTAGCCAAAAACGAAAGGACAATGTAGATGAAAATGGGCTGGGCGATTTACTTGGGTCTGTAATGGGTAAAAATACGGACCACGACCAATCGCTAATAACAACGCTTTTAGACGCCGATGGCGATGGCAGCGTTATAGACGATATTGCCGGGATGGTTTTAGGTGGAAAAAAGAAAAAAGGAGGCCTTGGCGGTATGCTCGGAGGCCTTTTCGGGAAATAGCACTTTAATTTACTATAGACAATTGCACGCCGCCCTGTTAAAATGGGCGGTTTTCTTTTAAATGATTATTAAATAACGTGGGCTTCATATAACATTCGTTAACTTTGCAAAAATTCATTTTGATTGAAATTGCATGCCGAGCAGTTTTGAATCATAAAAGTTTAAACAGATGAAAAACATTTTTATACTAGCATTTTTATCCGTTGCAATCTTTAGTTGCGGTCCTGGTTCAAAAACCATTGGCGATACTTCTTCTTCGGAAATTGCTACCAACGACACTATTAAAATTGCGAACGAAGCGTTGGAATACGAGGTTATAATCGTAGAACCGGGTTTTGATTCCTGGCTAATTTCGCAACCGCCACGGGGATACTACGGGCAGGCAAAATTAGAATCCAAAAACAGGCAATTTGTGGCCGAATACAACACACGGGTTTTAAATCCTACAAAATATTCCAGAAACCTATATACCGAGCAAATAAACTACGATGCAGCGGTAGATTACGGGTATGAGGTAAATTATTTATTGTATAACTACTTTATGTATTTTCAGGAAAAATACAATGAAAAATTTATAGGAGGAAGAAATTGAAGAAGCTTAAAGAACGTTGGAATATTGAAACCAACGGCCAACTTGTTATAATATTTTTGGTTTTCGCAATTACCGGCAGTTCCGCAGCAAAGCTCGGGGCGCCCGTTTCGGAATTTTTAGAAGTACGGAAAGAAATGGGCTGGTATATTTACTGGCCATTCCGCATTTTAATAATCTTCCCGATTTATCAGGTATTATTGGTATTTTTTGGGTGGGTATTTGGAGAGTTCAACTTTTTTTGGAATTTTATTAAAAAGATGCTCAGCGGTATGGGCTTAGGATTTTTATTTAAAAAATGAAGGTTTTACAAAGGAAAATAATGCAAATTCTGGTAGCGACCATTTTTTCGGTTGCCCTGCTATTGCCCACTGCGGTAAGCTTTGCGCATTCCTTTGACGGCCATGAGCACAGAGCCTGTACCGATTTATCTACTCATCTTCACGAAAAGCAATTAGATTGTTCTATTTGCGATTTTCATTTTTCAATATTTAATTTTTCGCCAGAAAAGCTGCCCGAGTTTACAGTTTTTCACAGTTTTGAATGTGTAGCAACCGCTTATATTCTATCGGATTGCAGTTTACATACAAGGTATTATTTTCTTCGTGGTCCTCCTCTATTTTCTTGATTTTTAGCATTTCACATTAATTCAAAAATTTACATTTTAAAATCGAGAGCGCATGAAAAATTATTTATGCTTGCTGGCGGTGCTATTTTTGTACGCCACAGCGAGCTCACAAAATTCCTTAACGGGAAATATAACTTCAAAAAATACAAATGACCCTATTTCAGCAACCGTTTATATTCCGCAATTGGAAAAAGGAACGGTAGCCGATTTTGACGGTAATTACACTATAAACAACATTCCGGATGGCAATTATAATGTGGTATTCTCTTCGTTGGGATATGCCAGTGTGTCGAGGAAACTAAGTTTTACAAACCGAGAAACGGTAACGGAAAACCTGCAGTTGCAGGAAAGCGCCGTGGAAATGGAGGAGGTAATTATCTCTACGCCCTTTCATAAATTACAGAGCGATAATGTAATGAAAGTAGAACGCGTTTCTACGGACGAATTGCGGGCGTCGGGAGCGGTAACCCTTGCCGAGGGTATTAACACTATTGCCGGGGTAAATATAATTAGTACTGGCACGGGAATTGGCAAGCCCGTAATCCGCGGTCTAAGTTCCAATAGGGTTTTAACGTATGCCCAGGGCGTGCGTTTGGAAAACCAACAATTTGGAGATGAGCACGGCCTTGGCATCAATGAAGCGGGAATAGAGAGTGTGGAGGTAATTAAGGGGCCTGCTTCCCTACTCTACGGCAGTGATGCTTTGGGAGGCGTGCTATATTTAAACCCCGAAAAATTTGCACTTACGGGGGAAACGCAGGGCGATGTAAGCAGTAGCTATTTTTCAAATACTTTGGGAACTTCTACAAATCTGGGAATAAAAACCTCCGGTAAAAAATTGAAATTTTTGGCCCGTGGTGCCTATGCCAGCTTTAGCGACTATAAATCGGGGGCGGACTATAGGGTAACGAATTCGCGATTTAACGAGAAGGATTTTAAAGCCGGGGTTCAATACTCGGGGATTGCTTTTAAATCTACCCTTCGCTATAATTACAATCGGTCTAATATTGGTATTCCGGAGGAAATTGGGGTGCAATCGCGTTCGAAGGATCTGGAGCTTCCGTTTCAGGAAATAGACAACCATATTTTAAGTATTGAAAATACTCTGTTTTTTAACAATTCCAGTTTAGACGTAAAAGCGGGTTATTTGTTTAACGATAGGCGCGAATTTGAGGATGAACCCGATGTAGCAGCGCTTCGGCTTAAACTGAATACGTTTAATTACGACCTAAAATATCACCTGCCGCAACTGGGTAATTTTGAAACTATTGTGGGCGTGCAGGGTATGTTTCAAAACAATAAAAATGAGGGAGAAGAAATTTTAATTCCCGATGCCAAAACTACGGATGTTGGGGTATTGGCTACCTCGCACTACCATTTGGAAAAGGTGGACCTGCAAGCCGGAGTTAGATTGGACTCCCGAAAGATAAACAGCGAAGCTGCCGGCAGCCCAATGGACCAAGATTATATTGAAGCGTTAGATAAAAGTTTTACGAGTTTTACTGCGGCTTTGGGCGCTAAAATGGATCTGGTTGAAAAATTTTCTGTCCGCATTAATCTGGCGAGTGGATTTCGCGCGCCCAATTTGGCCGAATTAACATCGGAAGGCGTGCACGAAGGGACAAACAGATATGAGCGTGGGAACAGCAGTTTAACAAACGAGCAGAATTTTCAGGCCGATCTTGCTTTGGAATACCGAAATGAGCATATAGAGTTTTTTGCGAATGGATTTTACAATGCCGTAAACAATTACATTTATTTGGCCCCCACCAATGAAATTATAAACAATACGCCAGTATATAATTATTTGCAGGACAATGCAGCGCTTTACGGTGGTGAATTTGGGTTTCACCTTCACCCGCATCCGTTGGATTGGCTGCATTTGGAGAGTAGTTTTGAAACCGTAACCGGAAAACTGGACGACAATGGGTATTTACCATTAAGTCCGGCGAACAGTGTTCGGAATACATTTAGAGTAGAATTTGCGGACGGGAATGCTCGAAAAGCGAGTTCGGCCTTTATTACCCTCGAAAACACTTTTGACCAAAACAACGTCAGTATTTTTGAAACCAGAACGGCGGGTTATTCGTTAGTAAGTGCGGGCGTGGAGAGCAGTTTTACGCTTAATAAAATATTGTTGAAGGTAGGTTTAAACGGCACCAATTTAACCAACAAGCAATATGTTTCGCATTTGTCGCGGTTTAAGTTGGATAACATTTTAAACATGGGACGAAGTATAAACGTAAATTTAAAAGTAGAAATTTAATCAGTATTGTCCGATTAAAAATCATGTTTTTCCCCTACGGACATTTGTTTAGGTGCGATCTCTTGATTACCAATATTTTGTCCAGCTGGAGCAGTATGCCGTTAGGCATTAAATATGGGTAAAAAAATAGAGCCCCGTCAATTCCTAGTCCCGTAGGGACTACATACAATATGGGGTTTTCCAGAGTTAGTCATTACTTTTATCGGACAACAATGAAATTTAATATAAATGAGGCTGTTTAAAAAGTAGAAAACAATCGGTTTGTCAGGTTGGGCGCAATTATAATTTAATTATATGTTCAAAAAACACAGCGTTCTAGACTGCGCTCGAACAGACATCCAAAATCACTTTTTAAACAGCCTCGTTTTATTCGTCGACCCGTACTTTAATAGTTTGTGGTTTTGGTTGTTTCTTCCAGACAAAGGTGTAGAGCCACATAAGGGTAAATGTTGGAATTACATCGGTAATGGGAAGTATTTCTTCTAAAAACACCAGGACTGAAGCAATTTTTCCTTCGGAGCCTTTGTACATTTTAGTCATTTTTTTTGCTGCAATGGGCGCCCATATTATGTCTAAAAACGGACCGATTAGAGGGATGGCCATGGTTGCCATGCCCACCAAATCTAAAACAATACCCTTTTTAAGTAATTTATATTTTTCGTTTTTCATTATATTTTTTTTCGCTTGCAGTAGTACAAAAAACATTCCAAGAAATCGCGATGCCAAAATCGGTAAAAAAAGTTACGACAAGTCGTGACTTATTAATTTTAAAAATTCGCTGCGAGTTTCTATGGCTTCAAATTGTCCGCGAAAGCCTGAGGTGGTAGTAACACTGTTTTGTTTTTGTACTCCGCGCATCATCATACACATATGCGAGGCTTCAATAACTACGGCCACGCCTTTTGGTTTTAGGGTATTGTTTATGCACTCTAGGATGTCGTGCGTAAGCCGTTCCTGCACTTGCAATCTACGTGCAAAAACATCTACTACGCGCGGTATTTTACTGAGCCCGACTATATGTCCGTCGGGAATATAGGCAATATGTGCCTTGCCGAAGAAGGGGAGCATATGGTGCTCGCACAATGAATACAGCTCAATATCCTTGATGATAACCATATCGTGATAAGACTCGGCGAACATAGCGCCTTTTAAAATTTCGGCTGGATCTTGGCAGTTGCCGGAAGTTAAAAACTGAATGGCTTTTGCTGCACGTTCGGGTGTTTTTACAATGCCTTCGCGCTTAACATCTTCTCCGATGGTTCCTAAAATATTACCGTAATCATTAATTAAACTATCGGTAACGGGCTGGTTATACTCTTCAAAATATTTGTATGATGCCATGTATTTTCTATTTAAAAATTGCAATTCAAAAATAGACACATAAGTTTAAATAAAAACAATAATACCCATCAGATTGTATTATAGCAGTATAAATAGTACTTTCACGGTTTAAATTTTTGCTATGATTGAAGCCCAAAATATTCATAAATACTACGACAATCTCCACGTTTTAAAAGGCGTTTCGCTACATATTAAAAAGAGCGAAATAGTTTCAATTGTCGGGGCATCGGGGGCTGGAAAAACTACCTTACTACAAATTTTGGGAACATTGGATGCTTTTGATTTGACTAAAAGCAAATTGGTAATAAACGATATAAACATCGGTTCCCTTTCGGGGAAGCAACTGGCGCAATTTAGAAATGAAAATTTGGGGTTTATTTTTCAATTCCACCAATTACTTCCGGAATTTACGGCATTGGAAAACGTTTGTATTCCCGCGTTTATAAAAAACACACCCAAGGCCCAAGCCACTAAAAGAGCCAAGGAACTACTGTCCTTTTTAGGGCTCTCGCACCGCGAGGATCACAAGCCCAACGAGCTTTCCGGAGGGGAGCAGCAACGAGTGGCCGTAGCGCGCGCTTTAATAAATAATCCCGCCATAATTCTTGCCGACGAACCCAGTGGAAATCTCGATACTGAAAGTGCCGAAAATCTTCATAATTTATTTTTTCAGCTGCGGGATGAATTTGGACAGACCTTTGTAATTGTTACCCATAATGAGGAGCTCGCGAATATGGCGGATCGAAAATTGGTAATGCAGGATGGGGTTATAGTGGAATAGGAATTGAAAAAGAAACTCGCCGATCGCCAATTAGTTCACATACGTTTCTGGGGAGAGATAAAATATAGACTATGAACAAGAACGAATTGAAATCATTTTTGGATGAAAAGGTTCGTATGTATAACAATCCGAATTTTATTGAAACCGATCCGATACAAATCCCGCATCTTTTTTCAAAAAAGGAAGATATTGAAATTGCAGGGTTTTTGGTAGCTACCATTGCTTGGGGAAACCGAAAGAGCATAATAAACAACGGGCAAAGACTGATGGAAATGATGGAGGGTGCGCCTTTTGATTTTGTGATGAATTTTTCGGAAAAGGAAGCGGCTTCACTTTCAACTTTTGTACACCGTACTTTTAACAGTTACGACCTTGTTTATTTTTTAAGGGCGCTGCAGAACATTTATAGAAATCACGGCGGGCTGGAGCGTGTTTTCGCGAAAAACGCAGGAGCAGATTCAATGCAGGCAGCAATACATCATTTTAAAAAAACCTTTTTTGAATTGCCGCATGCAACGAGAACGGAAAAACACGTGAGCGATCCCTTAAAAAATTCGGCTGCCAAACGAATAAATATGTTTTTGCGCTGGATGGTGCGGCGCGATACGGCCGGAGTAGATTTTGGAATTTGGAAGAGCATCCCTCCCGCCCTACTCTCGTGTCCGTTAGACGTACACAGTGGCAATGTAGCGCGCAAATTAAAACTTTTAACCCGAAAACAGAACGATGCAAAGTCATTGCTGGAGTTGGATACGAACTTGCGAAAAATGGACGCTGCAGATCCTGTTAAATATGATTTTGCGCTATTTGGATTAGGAGTGTTTGAAGGGTTTTAATTCATTTTGAGTTACTTGGCCTTTAGACGAACGCTTTTGAGTAAATGTTTAATCCATTTCACATAAAAAAATTTTGGCGAAATTTTCCACTTAAAATGTTGTACATTTACCGAAAATCCTTAAACAACAAGCTGTTTAAGGCTTTGATAAAACAACAACCTTGATTAAACCAAAATTTCCCGTTGACGAGCAGCAACGATTAGCTGCGCTCCGATCGTATCATTTATTAGATACTTTGCCTGAAAAGGACTTTGACAATATTACCGCGGTAACAGCGAATATTTGTGATGTTCCCATTTCGCTGGTTACCCTGTTGGATGCCGACCGCAATTTTTTAAAATCGCAGTACGGACTTTCCTTAAATGAAACGCCACGGGATATTTCCTTTTGTGGGCACGCAATTTTAGACGAAAGCAACATTTTTATTGTTGAGGATGCCAGAAAGGACGAGCGGTTTAAGGACAATCCGTTAGTGACGGAGATGAATGCCATTTTTTATGCGGGCGTGCGATTGGTAAATTCTGATGGGTACCCACTTGGCACCCTTTGTGTTTTTGACACCAAACCACGAACGTTAACCAAATCGCAACAGAAGGCGCTTGTAGCTTTGGCCTATCAAGTGGTAAATTTGTTTGAGGCGAGAAAACACAACCGGCTGTTGCTTACTGCTCAGGCAGAACTCGAGGAGCGCAACGAGGAGTTAAAGCATTTTGCGGGTATAGTATCGCACGATATGAAGATGCCTTTGGCAAATATGATTATTACTTCAGATATGTTGCGCACTAAATACGGGCAATTATTGGATGAACAGGGAAAAGATTATTTGGATTATATAAAGCAGTCGTCCTTTACTTTAAGCGAATATATTACCGGGCTTTTAGAGCATTATGAAACTAACAAAACCGCAGCTTTCCGCAGTGAAGTTTTTGATAGCCAGGATATGTTGGAAGAAATAATAGAGCTTTTGAACATTAATATGGACTGCGAGATAAACCTGCCCGAAGAAAATATTGAAATGCAGGCCAATAAGGTAGCGCTAGAGCAAATTTTGCTGAATCTAATAGGAAACAGTTTAAAGTATAACGATAAGGAAAAAATAAGGATAGATATAGATTGCCGTGAAAAAGACGGCATTTACTATTTTGAAATCACAGACAACGGGATGGGTATTCCCAACAATCAACTTTCTAAAATTTTTGATTTATTTGTTACCAATAACACATTAGATCGGAATGGAAAAAAGGGGAACGGCATTGGACTTTCCACCGTAAAAAAACTTGTAAACAGACTTGAAGGCAATATAGAAGCGTCGTCGGTTTTAGGCGAGGGCACAACTGTTAAGTTTAATATAAAGAAATTAGATTAAAAAATAGACGCTATAATTTTTGCTACTCATAGATTATAATAACCACTATAAGCACAGATTTTTTTTATTATGATCTCTCCCGAAATACCTGAAAATGAAGCAGCCCGCCTTGCTGAATTAAAAAGATACGATTTACTGGACACCCTTTCCGAAGAAAATTTTGATAATATTACAAGCCTTATTGCCGCTATTTGCGAGGTACCAATTTCACTAATAACCTTGTTGGATAGTGAGCGGAATTTTTTTAAATCGCATTTTGGACTCGATTTTAATGAATCGCCGCGGAATATTTCGTTTTGTGGGCACGCGATTATGCAGGAGGAGGATATTTTTATAATTGAAGACGCAACAAAAGACGAGCGTTTTTACGACAACCCTTTGGTTTTAGAAGCCAATGCCCAATTTTACGCGGGGGTTCCGCTTATAAACCACAATGGTTATAAACTGGGAACTTTATGTGTATTTGATCATAAACCCAGGCAATTAACCGAAATACAGATTACTTCCTTAAAATCTTTGGCCAAGCAAGTGGTGAATTTGCTTGAGTTACGTAAAAAAAATAAACGCCTCGTAGAATATCAGAAGGAGCTGCAATCTAGAAATGAACGGTTAACCACCTTTGCCCACGTAGTATCGCACGATTTAAAGTCGCCGTTGGCCAATATTATTTCGCTTACCCGGATGCTCACGGAAGAGAATGATCAAAACCTCTCTGAAGACTCTGAGCTTTACCTTTCATATATAGAAGAATCGTCGCAAACGCTAAACAACTACATCAATGGTATTTTAAGTTTTTACAAGGCAGATGTGCTGCTGGAATCCCAGAATGAAGACGTTGCCCTGACCAAGCTTTTTAAGGTAATAGACGAAACCTTAATTGGCGAGGATACGGTTTTTGAATTTCCGAAGGATGTAGTTTTAAAGAACGTAAACAAAGCGGCGCTCACACAAATATTCCTAAATTTAATCGATAACAGCTTAAAGTACAATTTAAATGAAAAGCGCCTTGTTTCGGTATCGTATGTTGAAGAAATGCAATTTCATAAATTCGCGATTAAAGACAACGGTATGGGGATTGATTTAGGAGTTCAAGAAGAAATTTTCAATTTATTTAAAACTACGGGCATTAAAGATCGCAACGGGAAGGAAGGAACGGGAATAGGATTGGCCACTGTAAAAAGCTTAGTTTCAAAGCTCGGAGGCACCATTTCGTTACAATCTAAATTGGATTGCGGAAGTACCTTCACCTTTACTATACAGAAATAGCAATTATTACGTTGCATTTTTTATCTTTGGGCAATATTTATAGGAATGCAGTTAAAACACCCAGAAATTCTTTACGCTCTTTTCCTGCTGCTCATCCCGATATTTATTCATCTTTTTCAACTTCGGCGTTTTCAAAAAGTAGATTTTACCAACGTTGCTTTTCTTAAAAAAGTAAGCATTAAAACGCGTAAAAGTTCGCAGCTAAAAAAGTGGCTTACCCTATTTATGCGATTGCTGGCAATGGCGTGCCTAATTATTGCCTTTGCCCAGCCATTTACGGCCGCAAAAAATGCGCTGGCTACCCAAAAGGAAACCGTAGTGTATATAGACAACTCGTTTAGTATGCAGGCAAAAGGTAGCAGCGGTGCAATTTTGGAGCGAGCGCTGCAGGATTTGTTTAACAAAATTAGCGGCACCGAAAAAATAAGTTGGTTTACAAACAATGCCGAACATAAAAATGTATCGGCAGAGGATTTTAAAAGTGAGGTACTTTCCGTAGCGTATTCGCAAAACCAGTTAAGTCCGAATGAAGTTTTACTAAAAGCCAATCAGATATTTTCGGACGAACAAGGCGTTTTAAAGAGGTTGGTTTATCTGTCCGATTTTCAGCAACAAGCGGCCTTTCCGCCCATACCGGAAGATGTAATCGTAGATGCGGTGCAGTTAAAACCGGTGAAAGCATTTAATATAGCCATAGACAGTGTGTTTATAGCTTCAAAAAATGCCTCTGTTACGCAGCTTAAGGTGAAGGTGTCTAAGCCGCAGCAAACGCAGGGTGGCAATGAAATTTCCGAAGCGCCAATTTCACTATTTAACAAGGATAGATTAATTGCTAAAACTGCGATAAACTTCCTGGAAAATACGGATGGAACGGTTGCCTTTGATATTGACAATCAGGAAGAATTTATTGGGAAATTAGAAGTTAACGATCCCAATCTCACCTTTGACAACACTTTATTTTTTAGCATCAACAAGCCGGGGAAGATAAAAGTTTTTGCCATTAATGAAGCAGATGGCAACTTTTTACAACGACTGTTTGAAAAGGAGGAGTTTCAGTTTACCCAGCAAACCTTTAAAACATTGAACTACAACGAAATTCCCGATCAAAATTTTATTGTTCTCAATGAGCTAGCCGAAATTCCGGCGCCGCTTATTACTGCCTTAAAAGCATATAGCGACGATGGCGGGAGCATTTTGGTTATTCCACCGGAGCAGGCAGATTTAAACAGCTATAACAATTTTTTGTTACGTATGGGCTTGGGGAGTATTTCGGAGGAAAGAAGTAGCGAAAAGCAAATTACGAATATTGTTTTTTCACATCCGTTGTTTAAAGATGTATTTGAAAAAGAAGTGGCAAATTTTCAATATCCTACGGTTAATTCGTATTACGATATTTCAACAAATGCGTCGCCCGCAATTGGTTATGAGGACCGGCAGCCATTTTTGGTTGAAAGAAATAATACCTATTTGTTTACGGCAGCTATAAACAAGACGAATAGCAATTTTCAAAATTCGCCATTGGTGGTGCCTACAATTTACAATATGGCTTTACAGAGTTTGCCCTTGCCGCGTTTGTATTATACAATTGGCCAGCAAAACACCATTATAGTACCAGTAAAATTGGGGTCTGATGAAATTCTTACCATAAAGGATAGCACGTCGCAATTTATACCGTTGCAGCAAACGATGGCCAATTATGTGCTTTTAACCACGACCGATGAGCCTACACAAGCGGGCAATTACGAAATAGTGAAAGAAGCCCAATTTCTGGAGAATATAAGTTATAATTACGACCGCAGCGAAAGCCAATTACTGTATTTAAATCCCGAGAATTGGGATGGAGCCAAAGTTTACAATTCGGTGGAAGCTCTTTTTGATTCTATAGCCGAGGCGAACGAAATTAACAGTTTTTGGAAATGGTTTGCTATTTTTGCCATGCTCTTTTTACTTTTTGAAATGCTTATTCTAAAATTCTACAAATGAAGATACTACTGAAATCCGCTACCATTGTAGATGCTTCCAGCGAGCATCATTTAAAAAAACGCGATGTTTTAATAGAAGATGGTAAAATTTCAAAAATTGCTGCAACCATTGCTTCTTCGGCTAAAGTAAAGGAAGTAATTCTAAAAAATCTACATATTTCGCAAGGGTGGTTTGACAGTAGTGTTTCCTTTGGCGAACCGGGTTTTGAGGAACGGGAAACTGTAGAAAACGGTTTAAAGACGGCTGCTTACAGCGGATTTACAGGGGTTGCCGTAAACGCAAATAGCTTTCCGGTAACCGATAGCAAAGGACATATAAAATTTTTAAAATCGAAAGCCGAAAACAAGGCGGTAAATTTGTATCCGGTTGGAGCATTAACCGTTGGCAGTAAGGGGGTTGACCTAGCTGAGCTGTTCGATATGAAAAATGAAGGCGCCGTAGCTTTTTACGATTATAAAAATCCGATTACCAATGCAAACCTTTTAAAAATTGCGCTGCAATACAGTCAGAATTTTGACGGTTTGGTTCAGTCGTTTCCCTTTGAAAAATCGGTAGCGCGCAACGGAATGGTAAATGAAGAAGTGAACAGTACCCGTTTGGGTTTAAAAGGAATTCCGGCACTTGCGGAAGAACTTCAAATTATTCGCGATTTATATATTTTGGAATATACTGGAGGGAAACTTCACATTCCGACTATTTCAACTAAAAAGTCGGTTGAATTAATCAAAAATGCCAAGAAAAAAGGATTGGATGTAAGTTGTAGCGTTTCAATTTTTAATCTTGTACTTACAGACGACGTTTTGGAAGATTTTAACACCCATTACAAAGTTATGCCTCCCTTGAGAACAAATGCAGACAACAAAGCCTTGCTAAAAGGATTAAAGGACGGAACCATAGACGGGCTTACCAGCGACCACAACCCAATAGATGTGGAACACAAAAAAACAGAATTTGAACAAGCCTATTTTGGCAGTATTGGTTTGGAGGGATGTTTTGGCGCACTAAACCAGCAGTTGGGAATGGAGGATACTGTAAAAGCATTAACGGGTTTAAAGGCAACTTTCGGGATTGGTTTAAACGAAATAAAAGAGGGAAACCAGGCCGAGCTTACCCTATTTAATCCCGAAGACACTAAGATATTTTCTGAAAAGGATATACTTTCAACTTCAAAAAATGCCGCGCTGTTAGGGGTAAAACTAAAAGGCAACCCTTACGGAATTATTGCAAATAACCAATTGGTACTTAATTAAGAATGAAAACTTCGCCAGCAGGAAAATCGACCGCCCTTATAGCCTACGCCCCTTTTGTAGGATTTTTAATCGCCTACTTTATCAACCGGGATGAGCAGCACGAATTTGCAACTTGGCATATTAAAAATATGTTTGGGTTATTTATACTGTTTGTAGTGGCAATGGTTGTACAGTCGCAAATTAACCTTACTGCCGGAGACGTGCTGTGGGTTATATGTTTTGTGCTGTGGTTATACTCTTGGGCTATGGCCTATTTTAACAAGCGGCAGGCTATTCCTATTTTAAGTGAAAAATTTCAGGAGTGGTTTACATTTTTAAGTTGAAAGTATTGGTTATCTTAGCTTTAAATTATTACTAACCAATAAATTTAGATATGGAAGCAAGTACAAACAACGGTAAAACCGTAGCCATAATAGCATACATTACCTTAATTGGCTGGATAGTGGCGCTCATAATGAACAATAAGGATAAAACCGCATTGGGATCGTTTCACGTTAGGCAAGCATTGGGTATTATGTGTGTAGGGGTTATTCTTTCAATAATTTCGGGTATAATAGACATTTACATTCTTTCGCGCGTGGTGTATCTGGCGGTTTTGGTACTGTGGATACTCGGGCTAATTAGCGCTGCACAGGGCGAAATGAAACCAGTGCCCGTAGTTGGAGAAAAATTCCAGGAATGGTTTAAAGGAATATAAATTTTTAAACAATTTTAACGAGACCTTTTATACTGAAAGACCTTCAGTTTAAAAGGTCTTGCTTATTTTTGCACTCTATGGAAAAGCAAACATTACTTTTAGAACACAATTATAGACCGGCCGCAAATGCGTCAGAAAATCCGCCTGCCATTATTATGCTCCACGGATTTGGTAGCGATGAAAACGACTTGTTTTCATTTGCAAACGAATTGCCCGAAAAATACGCTATTATTTCGCTTAAGGCACCCATTAGATTAGAGCCGTACGGCAATGCTTGGTACAATATATATTTTGACAATGCACAGGGAAAATTTAGCGACGACGAACAGGCGATTGCCTCCCGCGAATTAGTTTCAAAATGTATTGATGAAGTTGTAACAAAGTATAAAATAGACCCTAATAACGTAACGCTGTTGGGGTTTAGCCAAGGAACGATACTCAGTTTTTCCGTGGCGTTAAGTTACCCTGAAAAGGTTAAAAACGTAATAGGTTTAAGCGGGTATATTAATGAAGAAATATTAAAGGAGGGCTATGCCAATAATAACTTCAGCAAATTGAAGGTATATTCATCACACGGAAATGCAGATCAGGTAATTCCGGTACAGTGGGCGCGTAAAACCAAGCCATTTTTAGACAATCTGAATATAAATTGCACCTATTCAGAATTTGCTGTTGGGCATGGCGTAGCGCCGCAGAATTTTTACGAATTAAAAAATTGGCTGGCAGAAAATTCGTAATCCTATTGCGGATACAGAAATGAGCCGAGCGTGGTTAATTCCAATTCGTTCTCATTATTGAAAGAATAAGCCAGAATCATTTCGCCCCAATATTTACCGTCGGTAAAATCTGCAAGAATCCATTTGTGGTTTAGGAATTTCAATTTATTTATTTTCATATCGCCGTCCATTCCTTCAAAAGGCACCAATGGATTGTTTCCCTTTTTTAAGTTGAAATCATATATTTGATCGGAAACCTTGGCTTCAACATCGGCGGCTTCGTACCCCATATTTTCAAAATAGGTCATTGCGTTATCATTTCCATCTAATGAAAAATAATTTAAATCGCTCATTGAGCGCTGAAGCGTTTTGATGGAATCGTTCGCTTTTTCAACTTTGGCCTCTAAAAGTTCGATACGTTTTTCTTTCGATTCAAAAATGCTTTTTTCACTCATATATAAAAAGATGATAAAAAGCACTGCAAAAAGAAACAGGTACATAAATATTTTATTCCTCATAATTAGATTGTTATTGTAAGTGTATCGTAGGCCAAGTGTACGTTTTCGGGTAGCTTTTTTTCCACTTCCTCGTGAAAGCCCATAACGTGGCTAATGTGTGTAAAATATGTTTTTTGTGGTTTTACGTTTTCAACAAAAGCTAAGGCTTCTTCAATATTAAAGTGCGAATAATGACGTTCTTCGCGAAGGGCGTTGATTACCAAAACCTTGCTGCCCTTTACTTTTTCGGCTTCGGTATCCGAAATGGTTTTAACATCGGTTAAATAGGTAAAATCGGCCACCCGAAACCCCAAAACGGGAAGGGATGCGTGAAAGGCTTCAATGGCAATTACCTCTTGGTCGCCGATGGTAAAGGGGGTGTTTTTATCTATTTGAACGGGGGTAATACTGGGCGCGCCGGGATATTTATTTTCTAGTGCAAAAATATAGGCAAAGCGTTCTTTTAGCGATTTAAAAACCCGGGCGTGCGCATAAAAAGGCAAGCTCTTGCCCTGCATAAAATTAAACGGGCGAATATCGTCTAAGCCGGCGGTATGGTCGCTGTGTTCGTGTGTGAGCAAAACACCGTCTAATCTGTTTACGTGTTCGCGCAGCATTTGCTGTCTGAAATCCGGCCCACAATCTATTACATAAACAAATTTATCCCAACGCAATAAAACCGATACCCGTAAGCGTTTATCTTTAAAATCCGTGCTTTTACAAACTGGGTGGTCGCTACCAATAACAGGAATGCCTTGTGAAGTTCCCGTGCCGAGAAAAGTAACTGTAAGTTCTGAATTCATCTGCTTAAAATTGTATTTTTTTTATGGGCAGATACAACATAAACAATCCGCATTTGGATCTATTTTTTAAGTTTGGGAACCTATGTTTCATCTTCGCAAAAATAATGGTATTTTTTTTGTTTACCTATTGTATTCGCTACCTTTGTTAATTAAATTTAGAACGTTACTATGCCAGAATCCATAATTGGTGATAAGGAATTTGAAGATATTCCTTCCATAAAAAGTAAGGCTTTACGAATTAACCTAAACGAAAATATTTACGGCACTTTTGCCGAGATTGGCGCTGGGCAGGAAACGGTTCGTAATTTTTTTAGGGCTGGTGGGGCATCGGGAACTATCGCCAAGACCATGTCTGCGTATGATAAGGACTTTAGCGATGCTATTTACGGTATTGAAGAAGACGGCAGATATGTAACCGAGTCGCGCTTACAGAAAATGCTTACCCATGAATTTAAACTTATTGAGGAGCGCATTAATCGCGATAAGCACCCCAACCGATTGTTTTTTGCGTTTGCCAATACGGTGGCTACAATAGATTTTGCAAAAAAATACAAGGGCCACGGTTGGTTAGGCATTCGCTATCAGATTGATCCAAAGGAAGCTTATAACGAAATAACCCTGCATATACGCTTTCATGAAAACGATGCGCAATTGCAACAAATTACCTTGGGCACCTTGGGGGTAAACCTTATTTACGGCGCTTACTATAAATACGATCAGCCCAATAAATTGCTTCGGTACCTCTACGATCATATTGACAAGGACAAGATTGAAATAGACACCATTAATTTTTCGGGACCGCGTTTTGCGAAGGTTGACAATAGGTTAATGAGCCTTCAACTTATTAAAAACGGAATGACCGATGCGGTTATGTTTAATCCCGAAGGCCATAATATACTTCCGGCACGGATACTTTATAAGAAGAATATTTTAGCGCTTAGGGGTAGTTTTAGACCTGTTACCAAGGTAAATATCGATATGTTTGAACGTTCGTATGAAATGTTCTTAAATGAAAACAGGGTTGAAAAAGAAAGGACTGAAGTTGTTTTTGAAATTACCCTTTCAAACTTGCGTGCCGAAGGTGAAATTGATGAAGAAGATTTTATGGACCGTGCTAAATTGCTGTGTTCTTTGGGGCATACAGTTATGATTTCTAATTTTCAGGAATATTATAAACTAGTTGAATATTTTTCAAGATACACCAAAATGCGCATGGGGCTAGCGATGGGTGTAAACAACTTGGTAGATATTTTTGATGAAAAATACTATCGCCATTTAAGTGGTGGTATTTTGGAAGCTTTTGGAAAGCTATTCTTTAAAGATTTGAAGGTTTACCTCTACCCCATGAAGGATCCGGAAACCGGCGAATATATCAATAGCGAAAACCTAAAAGTACACCCCCGAATGAAAGAGTTGTACAAATTCTTTAAATACAACGGCAAAGTAGTTGACATTACAGATTACAAACCCGAAAACATGGATATATTCTCGCGAGAAGTTCTGTCGATGATAGAAAAACACGAAGAAGGCTGGGAAGAAATGTTGCCTCCCGGAGTGTCAGAAATTATTAAAGAAAAACATCTTTTTAACTGTAAAGCGGAACCCGCAAAAATCAGTAATACCTAATCTAGAATTTGGGCCGCGTGGTCTTTGGTTTTCACTTTGTCTATAACGCGCGTAATAGTTCCCGATTCGTCCATTATAAAAGTTTTTCGGTGAATACCGTCGTATGTTCTACCCATAAACTTTTTAGGTCCCCACACCCCGAAACCGTTAATTACTTCTTTGTTTTCATCAGCCAATAATGGAAACGGGAAATCGTATTTTTCTTTAAAGTTTTTTTGGCGCTTTTCACTATCGGCACTTACGCCAAGTAGCTCATACCCTTCCTTTTGAAGCTTTTTATAATTATCGCGAAGATTGCAAGCTTCAGCTGTACACCCCGGTGTACTTGCTTTTGGATAGAAAAAAACAACCCACTTTTTCCCTTTATAATCTTTAGAAGATATGCTATTTCCGTCTTGATCGTTTACTTTAAAATCTGGAGCTTTATCTCCTGCTTGTAATGTTTTCATTATCGCTATTTTTGTATAAAAGTACTTAAAATGACCAAACAAGAAAAGGTAACATTCGTTATTGATACGTTAAATAAGATTTATCCTCAGATTCCCGTTCCTTTAGACCACAAAGACCCCTATACATTATTGATTGCGGTGTTGCTTTCTGCACAAAGCACTGATGTGCGTGTCAATCAAATTACCCCAATACTCTTTGAAATTGCGGACAATCCATACGACATGGTAAAACTTTCTGTGGAAGAAATACGGGAAATTATAAAACCCGTTGGCCTTTCTCCTATGAAAGCGAAAGGCATCCACGGGCTTTCAGAAATGTTGATTGAAAAACACAACGGTATAGTTCCTGCAAGTTTTGAAGCTTTGGAATCTTTCCCTGCAGTCGGACACAAAACCGCAAGTGTAGTTATGAGCCAAGCCTTTAATATTCCAGCTTTTCCGGTAGATACGCACATTCACAGATTAATGTATCGTTGGGGATTTACAAATGGTAAAAACGTAGTACAGACAGAAAAAGATGCAAAGCGATTATTTCCAAAAGATTTATGGAATACACTGCATCTTCAGATTATTTGGTACGGAAGGCAATATTCTCCTGCGCGTGGCTGGGATTTAGAAAAGGACATAATTACAAAAACTATTGGTAGAAAATCTGTAATTAAGGAGTATTTAAAGAAAGTGAAAAAATGATTGGCATTAGAAAAGGAAGGACAAAAGACATTGTTTTTTAATGAGAGGGTAGAAATAAAAAAAACCCTGAAAAGCTAATTCCAGGGTTTTCCAAAGTTTAGTTTAGAAGCGCTTCAAACTTCATTTTATGGTAATCTATAACACTTAAAGCCATTGAATAATCCAGAAGAAATTTTATGGTTTCCTCTTTTGGAACTAATTTTTTATTCACGCTGTCCACACGTGATGTTTCAGAGTAAAATTTTTGCATAGAATATTATTTAGAGGTTATATTTCCAAATAACGAAGCAAAAATTATTTTATTGTACTAATTGGTTAATATAATATTGTGTTTATCAATCACTTTCCGCAAATTAATAAGTGCATATCGCATACGTCCGAGCGCGGTGTTAATACTCACCCCGGTTTGCTCACTTATTTCCTTAAAGCTCATATCCTTATACATTCGCATAATTAACACTTCTTTTTGGTCGTCCGGCAATTCTTGGATAAGCCTACGTACGTCATCTTCCACCTGCCCTTTAATCATTTGTTTTTCTATATTCAGCGAATTGTCGCTCAACACCGAAAATATATTAAAATCGGTATTGTTTTCAAATTTGGGCATGCGGTTGTTTTTTCTGAAATAATCTATCACCAAATTATGCGCAATTCGCATAACCCACGGAAGAAATTTTCCCTCTTCGTTGTACGCTCCTTTCTTTAAAGTTTTAATAACTTTAATAAAGGTATCCTGGAAAATATCTTCTGCGACATCCCTATCGAAAACTTTAGAATAAATAAAACTGTAAATTCGTTGCTTGTGGCGTGTTATTAGCTCACAAAGTGCAGATTCATTACCGTTCATATAAGCGTTTACCAAAAACGCATCAGAGTTTGTGCCTTGTTTCATATCACTACTTTTTTAAAAAATAAACAACTATGGATTTGGTTGCTTAGTTAAAATGTTTATTTGTTAAAAGTAAAGATCAGCTATAGGCAATATTTTTTTTATATGACGTTAAGAGCCGTAAATATAACAACAAAGAAATTACAAATGCAAAGAAAAGGTTAAATTTCTCGTAAAAAATAATAAATATCGTCAAATGTGCTTTGCTGAGACCGATATAGTATCTTTGCAGCCCCAATAGTTATCGGGATTAAAAAAGGAGAATTACATTGAATATTGAAACTATAGACATCAAAAAAAACATCCTTATCCAGGGTGCTAAATTACACAACTTAAAAAATATTACCGTTGCCATTCCACGCAATAAGTTGGTGGTAATTACGGGGCTTTCCGGTAGCGGAAAATCCAGTTTGGCATTTGACACCCTATATGCAGAGGGCCAACGCCGATACGTTGAGAGTCTTTCCAGTTATGCCCGTCAATTTTTAGGCAGATTAGACAAGCCCAAGGTAGATAGCATTAAAGGCATTTCGCCGGCAATTGCAATTGAACAAAAAGTAAACTCAACCAACCCACGCTCTACAGTGGGCACCTCTACTGAAATTTACGATTATTTAAAATTGCTCTATACGCGAATTGGAAAAACAATTTCGCCAATTTCGGGGAGGGAAGTAAAAAAAGACACCACTACAGACGTAATAAAGTTTATAAAGGAATTTCCGGAAGGCGAAAAAATGCTTCTCCTCGCTCCCATTCACTTGGAAGAGGGCCGAAGTATGGAGAACAAAATTAAGGCGTTGGCGCAACAAGGGTATTCGCGAATTAAAGTTGCAAATGAAGTTTTGCGAATTGATGAACTTAAAGATAATTCCTTCCCCAAAAAAATAGATTTGGTGATAGATAGAATTATCACCAAAAACGAAGAAGACTTTTACAATCGTCTGGCAGACGCCGTTGAAATTGCTTTTTTTGAAGGCAAGGGAGAGTTGTATATTGAAATGCTTTCTTCGAATAAAATAACAGAATTCAACAATAGGTTTGAAGCCGACGGCATGGTTTTTATGGAGCCAAATGCGCATCTATTTAGCTTTAATAATCCGTATGGCGCTTGCCCGGTTTGCGAAGGATACGGCGATGTTATTGGGATAGACGAAGATTTGGTAATTCCGAATACGGCCCTGTCAATCTATGAAAATGCTATCTTTCCCTGGCGGGGTGACAGTATGAGCTGGTATCGCGATCAATTGGTAAACAATGCGTATAAATTCAATTTTCCAATACACAAACCGTGGTTTGAATTAACATCTGAGCAGCAGCAACTCGTCTGGGATGGCAACTCATATTTTGAGGGGTTACATTCTTTCTTTTCGTATTTGGAATCGAAAAGCTATAAAATTCAAAATCGGGTAATGCTCTCTCGCTACCGCGGAAAAACGAAATGCGCAACCTGTAAAGGCAAACGCCTGCGTCCGGAAGCTGCTTACGTAAAAATAAACGGCACGGCCATACAAGAGTTGGTGGAGTTGCCGTTAAATAAAACTGCTGAATTCTTTCAGAATCTGCAACTTTCAGAATACGACCAAAAGGTGGCAAAGCGTTTGCTGCTGGAAATAAACAATCGACTTCGATTTTTGCAGGATGTCGGGCTGGGCTATTTAACGTTAAACAGAAAATCGAATACGCTCTCGGGTGGCGAATCGCAACGAATAAACCTCGCCACCTCTTTGGGCAGTAGCCTTGTGGGGTCTATGTATATTTTAGATGAACCTAGTATAGGGCTTCATCCAAAAGACACCGAAAGACTTATAGTAGTGCTAAAATCACTCCGCGATTTGGGCAATACGGTAATTGTGGTAGAGCATGACGAAGACATTATGAAAGCCGCAGACGAAATAATAGATATTGGTCCCGAAGCAGGAACTTTTGGCGGCGAAGTGGTGGCACAAGGAAATTATGCCGAAATTTTAAAGTCGGATTCGCTTACTGCAAAATATTTAAATGGCCGAATGGAGATTGAAGTACCGGAGAAAAGACGCACTTCAAAAAACAAGATTTCCATTACTGGAGCACGACAGAATAATTTAAAGAATATAGATGTTACATTTCCGCTAAATGTTTTTACTGCGGTAACGGGAGTTTCGGGAAGTGGGAAAAGTACGTTGGTGAAAAAAATTCTGTATCCTGCCCTGATGCGGCAAATTGGAGGATATGGTGAAAAACCCGGGCAATTTTCAGAAATTAAAGGCGATTTTAATACCATTAAAAGCATTGAATTTATTGACCAAAACCCAATTGGTCGTTCCAGCCGAAGTAATCCGGTAACTTATATTAAGGCGTATGACGATATTCGGAATCTGTACGCCTCGCAAAAACTTTCTGATATTCGCGGGTATAAGGCCAAGCACTTTAGTTTTAACGTAGATGGCGGGCGCTGTGAAACCTGTAAAGGCGAAGGTGAAGTAACCATTGAAATGCAGTTTATGGCCGATGTGCATTTAGTGTGCGATGCTTGTAACGGGAAACGCTTTAAAAAGGAAGTGTTAGAAGTAACTTTTCAAGGTAAAAACATAGACGATATTCTTACGATGACCGTTGATGATGCCGTAGCGTTTTTTGGCAATTCCAAGCAGGAAAAAATAGTATCAAAATTACAACCGTTGCAAGATGTGGGTCTTGGGTATGTGCAATTGGGGCAAAGCTCCTCTACCCTTTCCGGCGGCGAGGCGCAACGTATTAAATTGGCTTCCTTTTTAGTGAAAGGAACATCAAAAGAAAAAACGGTTTTTATTTTTGACGAACCCACTACAGGCCTTCACTTTCACGATATTAAAAAATTACTCGCATCGTTTTATGCGCTTTTGGAAAAAGGCCATACAGTTATTGTTGTGGAGCATAATTTAGATTTAATAAAATGCGCGGATTTTATAATTGATTTGGGACCCGAAGGCGGAGAAAACGGCGGAAAAGTGGTTGCAGCCGGCACACCAGAAACGGTTGCAAAAAACCAAGAATCGTTTACCGCCGAATATTTAAGAGAAAAACTTTAAATTGGTTTTGCACTATTTAATTTGCTGGAATTGCAAGCCGATTTGTTCCCGAGTAATTAAAATTTCAACTAATTTTTTGGCACACTAATTGAAACCAATACAATAGAAATAAGATTTTTAGTTTTTGGTTGGTTAGTTTTAAAAATCCGTTACAGCTTAAAAACCTGTAGCGGATTTTTTAATTATAGAGCCAAAGAATAAAATATTCCTATTAACCCCTTACAACCACCACTGAATATCAGTGTTTTAAAACTTTGGCACGGTCGTTGGTTATTTTGAAGTGTACAGCTGACCAAAATAATTATAAAGCGAGTACAAACCTTTAAAATTTAATTATTATGAAAAACCTAACCTTTATTTTTAGCATCCTTTTATTGGGATTTTCGGCACAGGCGAGCTCCCCAGAAAGTGAAAATAATCTCCGCAGAGGTTATGATGGTAGCGCCTATATTTTTATTGAAGGCGATGTGGAATTTTCAATATTCCCGGATGGCCAATTCGACTTTGTGTATGTTGGTCCACAAAAAAGCTCACAGGTTACCATTAGCACCCCCAACATGAATGTTAGCTATAATTCTGGGTATAATTACGACGCCTATGTACAATACGATGATTATGGCGCGGTAATACAAATAGAAAGCGTACCTATTTATTATGACTATTACGGCAGAATAATACAAGCCGGAAATGTAGATATTCAGTATAACGATAGACGAATTGCGCGCGTAGGTGGATTGCACATAGTGTACAATAACTTTGGCTATTTTTCGCATTGTACCGGGGTTATAAACAGATATAACCCGTATTATATTTATCGTCCTTGGCACGTGTATTACGCACCTCCAATTTACACTCATTGCGTAGTTTACGATTTGCCCTACAGAAGATATTACACACCTGTTCGGTATAGCTATCACGATCATGTTGTGTATTATAAAAAACGACATAAGATAGCGTATCGCAACGGACGTAGAGATTTTTATAGACCAGGGAGTAGAGTTTACGACAAAAAAGGAAGAGCTTCGTATAACAGAAATTTCGACCCTAATAGAAAAAACACCTTGATTGCCGCCAATAATTCACGAATTAAAAGCGACGTAAGAAATAGTGGCACACGAAACAATACTACAGTTCGCACCAATAACACGCGCAACAATAACAATGGGCGAAACAGTAGCGTTAAAAACTCTAACACCCGCAGTGAAACCATAACGCGCAACAGTAGTACCAACAGCAGGGGCGCATCTACAATAGACCGAAGTAAAAGTAAAAGGAGCGACAGCAAATATAAAAGCACTGTACCCAGTAGAAATTCGGCTAGCACGAGAGACAGCAGAAATACCGAAGTAAAAAGAAGCACTACTAGAAATAGTACGCAACGTAATTACAGTGACAATAATGTAAGAAATTCGCGAAGTGAGCAAAGCGCCCGCACAAATTCGAGAACCACTGCAAATAATAGAAGTAGTTCGGTTACTAGAAATAAAACACAGGTTCCTAAAAGAGAAACAGTAAATCGAAGTAGCGTCAACAAATCGAATACGACGGTACAACGGAATACGAGGAGCAACACTTCCCGAGGTACTAATTCCTCAAGAGGGGTTCGCTCTCGCGGAGGACGCGGATAAAAGATAGTTTTTTGGTTGGTTGAAAACCTTCGTGATTTGCCATTGGTGATGATCGAAGGTTTTTTTTATGGAATTAAACGACCTTAATTAGTGTAGCCATCCGCTGAGTTAATTGGCTTCGGCTGTATTTATCGATACCTTCGGAAGCAATTTGCAGCTTGCCCTTTTTATATGCTTCGTAGGATTTAAGGATTTCAATTTTTAACTCGGCATCGCTCCAATAGCTAAAAAATTTACCCGATTTAGTTTCCAATATAATTTCTTCAATATCGCTTTCTTTTGGTCCCAATGCTATAATCGGGCGTTTTGCAGCGAGATATTCAAAGAGTTTCCCAGGAATTATGGCACGGGTTTCGGCGCTGTTTATTTCAACTAACAATAGTAACTGACTTTGGTGTTGCAGTTTTAATGCTTTAGAATGCGAAACATAACCTAAAAATGTACAATTTTGATCAAGTTGAAATTTCTTGAGACTTTGCTTTACTTCATCGCTTACGGCACCGGCAAATTGCAGGAGTAAATCTGCTTTAAAAGTTTCATTTTCCGTACAAATTTCGCTTAGAACCTTCCACAGCACCTCGGGATTGCGTTCGCTGAGCAAGGATCCAATGTGCGAGATAGAAAACGCTGTATCCGATTTAAAAATAATTTCCGGGAGTATATCGTAGCCGTTAGTAATTACCTCTATTGGGGTATCAGTAATCATCTGGAATTCCTTTTTGGTTGTAGGGCTGGTTACAGTAACTATGTTGGCAGATTTTAATACCGATGCTTCCAATTCTTTATGCTTTCGTGCCGAAGTTTTGTTTAATCGAAGCGATTTGTGGTAGTGAATGGTTGTCCACGGATCGCGGAAATCTGCAATCCATTTCAGGTTTAACTCCTTCTTAAGCTGCATTCCTATTAAGTGAACACTATGCGGAGGCCCCGTAGTAATTATCACATCTACAGTGTTTTCAGCTATAAATTGCGACAAAAATTTCACCGAAGGTTTTACCCATCCTACGCGGGCATCGGGAATAAAGAAATTGCCGCGCACGTAAAGCATAAGCTTCTCCATTGCAGACGAATCCTTCTTTGAAATTATACCGCTGCTCATTTTTTCAGTTTTCTTTTTTGAAAAAAGCTTTGCAAATCGGTACGGCTCGTTAATGGGGTGTTTTACGATTTTGATATCGTCGGGAATTTCAGCAGAAAAATTTTCATCAACCAAAGGATAGTTTGGATTTTCGGGGGCATACACAATGGGCTCCACTCCAAATTGACGAAAATATTTTACAAATTTTAACCAGCGCTGTACGCCCGGACCGCCTGCTGGAGGCCAATAATATGTAATGATAAGGGCGTGTTTCATTTACTGTTTTTCTTCTTTTTTTCGAAAGGCATAATATAAGCCACTCAACAAAATTAAAAGAAAAATGATACTGCTAATTAAGGAAATTGTACTTCCGGTTTGAATAACCTTTGGTTCAAATTTGAATTCTATTTTATTGTTTCCCGGCGGAATTACCATGGCGCGCAGCAGATAATTAGCTCTAAAATATTCTGCGGGCTTACCATTTACATAGGCATTCCAACCTTGAGGGTAATAAATTTCTGAAAAAACAGCCAATTGGGGCGACTTGGTAGCAGCTTCATATACCAAATGATTGGGCTGATAACTAAAAAGCTCGATGCTTGCAGTGCTATCCCTTGCAATTTTTTGGCTCGGAATTTTAGAAATAAATTCGTTGTTTACAACTGCGGTTACTTTAGTGTTTAAACTGTCTAAAAGCCTAATTTCCTCATCAGCATTTTCGGCAGGAAGTACATTTTCAACAAACCAAGCATCGCCATTGGCGTAGGGATTGCGTTGTGCTACCGCGCCACCGTTTTTGTTTTGTACAATAATATAGCGCACGTTTAGCATATTAAGCATACCAATATTGCCCTGGCTAATGTAGAATTCGTATAAATCCTGCATACGGCCGGGTTTTGCAGCGTGATAACCGCCCAAAGCATTGTGAAAATAACTGGCGCGACCACTGTTAAACGCATTTCCTGTAGCATCGTAAACACGGTAATGCCCATCGTCTTCCAAAATTTGAATATCGGCTCCGTTTTTCTGAAAGGGCTCATCTACTATTCGTGCCTGTACAAAGTCTTCTTCGTTTACATATCTTCTATCTACCCCCACTAAATCTACCAAAATCAAGATACAAAGTGCGCCAATTGCCATTCCCTTTTTAAGTGATCCCTTTATAAAAAACCATAGAACGGCTGCTGTTAATATTACAAAGATTAACGAACGAATGGCGTCTGAGGTAAAAAGCGACATTCTATCCTCGCGAATTGCCTCTACAAACGGAAGGCCCATTTCCTCACGAAAATAACTATCGTACGGACTGGCAAAATCGAAAAGGGATGTTTTAAAAAGAATAAACAGCAAGGTAAGGCCGCCAACGATTCCCGTGGAATAAAGCAGTGCTTTTTTCTTTTCCTTTTCCTGTTCAAATTTGTTGAAAAACTGATGAAGACCAACTATAGCCAGAATGGGAAGGATTAATTCAATAATTACCTGAATTGAAGAAACCGCGCGAAATTTATTGTAAAGCGGAACGTAATCGATAAAGAATTGGGTCAGGCCGCTAAAGTTTTTACCCCAGGATAAAAGAAGCGTTAAAATAAATCCTGCAACAATCCACCATTTTATTCTTCCACGAACTAAAAACAAGGCCAAAACAGCCAGGAAAATCACGATAGCTCCAATATACGCCGGGGCGCCTACAAAAGATTGATCGCCCCAATACATTGGAATCTGGCTTAAAACCTGATTTGCTTCTTGTGCCGAAGCACCCATGCGCATTAAACTTTCAGCGGTTTTTGAATCGTTGGGAAAAGCTTCCGAAGAACTTCCACCCATAAACCGCGGAATAAAAAGATTAAAACTTTCCAGCTTGCCGTAGCTGTATTCGGTTATATAGTCAAAATCCAATCCTGTTTTGTTGTCCTTTGGCGTATTGTCGGCATTTATGGTAAGCTCTGTTTTGCCGCGCGTAGAAGTATCTGCATATTCTTTGGTAGCTAAAATATTGGTAGCATTTAAACCAATAGAAATCAATACCGCTACAGCCATTATTCCAATGGCCTTAAAATAATGGGGCAACATTTTCTTTTTAAAAGCATCTATTAAATATACTATGCCAATGATTGCCACCAACAGTAATAGATAATAGGTCATTTGGAAGTGATTGGCAACCAGTTCCAGCCCCATTGCCACTGTTAGCACTAAAAATCCCCAGAGATATTTTTTCCGAAAAGTGAGGAATATGCCACTTAAAACAAAGGGCATATAAGCAATGGCGTGGGCTTTTGCATTGTGGCCAACGCCTAAAATTATAATTAAATAGGTAGAAAACCCAAAGGCCAAGGCCCCGAGAAAGGCGAGTTTATAATCTACTTTTAGCACTAAAAACAATAGGTATATCCCTATAAAATACAGAAACAGATAATCTGCCGGTCGCGGTAAAAACCGAATGGCGAGATCCAGTTGTTTTATATAATTATTTGGGTATTTGGCGCCCAATTGATAGGTAGGCATTCCGCCAAAAGCGGCGTCGGTCCAATAGGTTTCTTCACCGGTGGCTTTTCTGAAATCGTTCTGTTGCTTTGCCATCCCGGTATATTGCACAATATCGCTCTGGAATATTTTTTTACCCTGTAAAACAGGATTAAAATAAGCCAAGGCGGCAACGATAAACAAAACAAAGACAACTAAGTGGGGAAGAAATTTTTTATAGCTGGAGGGCATAATTTTACTTATGGGTTTGAAGTGGGGAAATTAGGGATTTTTTTTGAAAGAGAATTGAAAAAGAACCACGACCAAGGGAAAATGCAAATTTCAAATAAAACAAATTACGGCTGTAATGTTAATTAAAAAGAGTGGTACCGTTATACGGTAGGGTTTAAAAAGTTTATTTTTAATCTACCTCTTCGTAATCTACATATTCGCCAACTGTTTTAGATGCGCGTGAATTTTTGGAAGGATTTTTATCAATTGTAATACTTCCCTCCCGTTCACGTTCTGTATTCATATTTGTAGTATTTCCAAAAAATTGCTCAAACTGCTGTCCGGCCTTTTTTGAAATATACCGCATGAGGTAAGGGGTAGCGAGCCTAATAAGAAATTTAAGCCCAAAATAAACCAATAGAACGATTAATATCGTTTTTAGGAATGTCATCATAACTGTAAAATTGTTTTCAAAAATAAGTATTGATGCAGAAAAAGACGAATATTGACTATTAAATTAATGGTAAAATCTTATATCTTTGAACTAAACCTAACAATATATGAACACCAAATTTTTCTTATCCATTCTGTTCAGCTTATTCTTTTATCTAACCCTCTCGGCACAATATACCGAAATGATAAACACCAACCGTCCCGGGGGCTCTCAGGGCGCGTTTGCGGTAGGCACCAATGTATTGCAGATTGAAGCCGGCTATAGTTACGGAAAAGAAAAACACAGCCTTTTAAAAACCGAAACCGATGGCAATACCATAGATTATTCGGTGCGGTATGGATTTTTTAAAGAACGTTTGGAAGTGAGCTTTATGGGCGATTTTCAATCTAATACGGTTACCGATACACGTGCTGCGGTGGCGAGGGAATACAAGCTTTCAAATTTTAAGCACAACACAATTGGCGCTAAATATTTAATTTACGATCCGTACAGAAAACGCGATTTAAAAGGTCCCAATTTATACAGCTGGCGAAAAAACAACAAAGTACAGTGGGAGGATTTAATACCGGCAGTTGCACTCTACGCAGGGGCAAATTTTGATTTTTCAAACAATCCGTTTACCCCGGAGAATGAAAGTGTATTAAGCCCGAAATTTGTTATTTCTACGCAAAATAACTTTATTGGTGGGTGGGTTTTTGTGACTAATTTAATTGTAGATCGTGTAACCACCGAATTTCCAACCTATGGTTATATTGTAACCTTAACACACGCTACCAACAGGTACTTTTCTATATTTGTTGAAAACCAAGGATTTAAAAGCGATTTTTATGCAGATCAACTACTTCGGGGAGGAGCGGCAGCTTTAATAAATGAAAACCTTCAAGTAGATCTTTCACTTACTTTTAGTTTAAAGGACACTCCTTCAAAATTTTATGGTCGCTTAGGGGTTGCCTATCGTTTTGATATGCACGACACAGACGAATATTTGGAAGACAAAACCATTAAAGCTGAAGAAAAAAAGGCAAAAAACAAAAAAGAAGAACGCCAGCAGGAACTAGATTTAGACAATAACGGCGAACAATAGTATTTTTATATGATTACTGTAAAACAAACCAACTCCAAAAGTGATCTAAAAAAGTTTGTCACTTTTCCATTTAAGCTGTACAAAGGCAGTAAATATTGGGTTCCCCCTTTAATAAAGGACGAAATGGAAACATTAGACACCAAAAAGAACCCAGTGTTTAAAAATGCCGAAGCTTGGTATTATTTGGCGTATAAAAACGATGAAATTGTAGGCCGGATTGCCGTAATTTTAAACTATCTAGAAATAAACGAGCAAGGGAAGAAAAAAATTCGTTTTGGCTGGTTAGATATGGTAGATGATATTGAGGTAACAAAGGCGCTTCTTGAAAAAGCCTACGAAAAAGGGCGCGAACACAATCTTGAATATGCCGAAGGCCCGGTAGGTTTCAGCAATATGGAGAAAGCCGGAATACTCACTATGGGCTATGATGAATTAAACACCATGATTACTTGGTACCACCATTCGTATTACGCCCAACACTTGGAAAAACTCGGTTTTACCAAGCAAGCTACGTGGGTTGAATACACCCTGCAAATTCCCGATACTATATTTGAAAAAGTAGCAAAATTTTCAAGTATTGTTCGCCAACGGTATAAACTTTCGGTAATTCGATTTAAAAATAAAAAAGAAATATTACCCTATGTTAATGAAATGTTTGGCTTGTTGAACAAAACGTACAACACACTCCAAACCTTTGTTCCTATTCAACAGTACCAAATAGATTATTATAAAGAGAAATATTTTAGCTTTATCCACCCAGATTATATTTGCTGTATTAAAGATGAAGCAGGAAAGTTAATTGCTTTTTCCATTGTGATGCCTTCCTTTTCGAAAGCGTTGAAAAAAGCAAATGGGAAACTCTTTCCATTTGGATGGCGGCATATTTTAAAGGCGCAGAAAAAGAACGATACCGCAGCTTTTTATTTAATAGGAATTGATCCGGAGTACCAAGGAAAAGGCGTGACCGCGATTATTTTTGAGGAGATGCAACACCTATTCAATTCAAAAGGAATACACACTGTTGAAACCAATCCCGAGTTAAAGGAAAATACGGCCGTGCAGTTGTTGTGGAAGGATTACAATCCAGTGCAGCACAAAGAGCGGAGTACTTTTAGAAAAGACTTATAATTAAAAAATCCACCTTAAAAAAGGTGGATTTTTTTTGAAACTTCTGTTTTTCAGAGAAATTTTTATTCGCCCATTGCCGCAGCAACAGCTGCAGAAAGACGCTTGTACGTTCCATTCTCCAGTCGCTCGCGGATAGATGAAAAAGCTTCTAACGTTTCTTCAATATCTTCCATTGTATGCGATGCCGTTGGAATCATTCTTAAAAGAATTAATCCTTTCGGGATTACTGGATAAACTACAATTGAGCAGAAAATACCGTGGTTTTCACGAAGGTCTTTTACCAGCGCCATTGCCTCGGGAATACTTCCTTTTAAATATACTGGCGTTACACAACTTTGCGTAGTTCCAAGGTCAAAACCTCTTTTTCGAAGTCCGCCTTGAAGAGCGTTTACATTTTCCCAAAGTTTTTCCTTTAATTCAGGCATCGTTCGGAGCATATCCAAACGCTTTAACGCGCCTTCAACCAAAACCATCTGTAACGATTTTGCAAACATTTGCGAACGCAGGTTGTATTTAAGGTAGTTCATTATTTCTTCATCACCGGCAATAAAAGCGCCAGTACTCGCCATAGATTTTGCGAAAGTTGCAAAATACACGTCAATTCCATCTTGCACGCCTTGCTCCTCACCTGCTCCGGCCCCTGTTTTACCGAGTGTTCCAAAGCCGTGGGCATCATCAACAAAAAAGCGGAAGTTGTATTTTTCCTTAAGTGCAATAATTTCTTTTAGTTTTCCCTGTTCACCGCGCATTCCAAAAACCCCTTCGGAAATAAGCAAGATTCCCCCGCCGGTTTTTTCGGCTACTTTCGTAGCGCGTTGCAGGTTCTTTTCGATACTTTCCATATCGTTGTGCTTGTAAGTAAAACGCTGGCCTAAATGAAGACGAACCCCATCTATAATACAAGCGTGGGCATCAACATCGTACACGATTACATCGTCTTTTGCCACTAGGGCATCAATGGTAGAAACCATGCCTTGGTACCCAAAGTTTAATAGGTAAGCAGCTTCCTTATTTACAAAGGCAGCGAGTTCGCGCTGTAATTGTTCGTGAAGATCTGTATGGCCACTCATCATTCTTGCGCCCATTGGGTAGGCAGAGCCCCATTTTTTTGCGGCTTCGGCATCTACTTTTCTCACTTCGGGATGATTGGCAAGGCCTAGGTAATCATTAATACTCCACGTAATTACATCTTTGCCCTTAAATTTCATTCTGTTGGAAATTGGACCCTCCAGTTTTGGGAAAACAAAATAGCCTTCCGCTTGTTCAGCCCATTTACCCAACGGACCTTTATCTTTATAAATTTTATCGAATAAATCTCTCATCAACCTTTGTTTATTAAATACGGGACAAAATTAATTAAATTATTATAAGATTATTGTTTTTAGACATGAGATTTTAGATTTCGCAAATTCTTGTTTAGAAGTGATCCGCCAATACTTAAAAACCGATTGAGATATGCTCAACCGGTTTTTAAATAGTATTTCTAAAATCTCCAAGTAATTATTACTTGACGTATTCAATTTGTTGTATTTCCGCAGTTTCAGAATCAATGAAACCTTGTTGGCTCATCCAATCGTCGTTGTAAATTTTACTCATATAACGCGATCCGTGGTCTGGGAATATTACCACGATATTGCTATCTTCAGTAAATTCGCCTTCTTCCTCCAGCTGCTTTAAACCTTGCATGGCGGCGCCACTGGTGTACCCAACAAAGAGCCCTTCGGTTTTTGCAAGTTCACGGGCAGTATGCGCACTGCTTTCATCGGTTACTTTTTCAAATTTGTCTATAATGTTAAAATCTGTAGCGGTTGGAATCAAGTTTTTCCCCAAACCTTCAATTCGGTATGGGTAGATTTCATTTGCATCAAATTCCTTGGTTTGGTGGTACTTCTGAAGTACGGAGCCGTAGGCGTCAATACCTATAACTTTAATGTCTGGGTTTTGCTCCTTTAAGAATCGAGCGGTTCCAGAAATGGTTCCTCCAGTACCGCTGCAAGCTACCAAGTGGGTTATTTTTCCAGCAGTCTGTTCCCAAATTTCGGGGCCAGTTGTTTGGTAATGTGCATCAATATTCAATTCATTAAAATACTGATTGATGTAAACAGAACCTTTAATTTCGTTGTGTAATTTTTTTGCCACTTCGTAATACGAGCGTGGGTCGTCTGCACTTACGTGGGCGGGGCAAACATATACCTTGGCGCCCATTGTTTTAAGCATATCAATTTTATCTGCCGACGATTTTGAACTTACCGCCAAAATACAGTCGTACCCTTTAATAATACTAACCATTGCAATGCTAAAACCTGTGTTTCCACTGGTAGTTTCAATAATGGTATCGCCGGGTTTAAGAATGCCTTTTCGCTCGGCTTCTTCAATAATATAAAGTGCGATACGGTCTTTTGTAGAGTGCCCAGGATTAAATGCTTCTACTTTTGCAAAGTAATTACCCTTCATTTTTTGGGTAATTTTTGTAAGCTTTATCAACGGTGTGTTGCCTATAAGTTCCAACACATTATTGTGGGCTTTTATTTCTTCTTTCATAAAGAGGGAGTTCGTTATAAAAAATACCCAGTTACAAACTGAATTTTTTAACGCGACAAAGATAATGAAATATTTTTATTACTCCGTAATTCCTTCCAGATCCAATAGAAAGGCATAGTCCATTGCAACTTCCTTTAAGGCTTCAAAACGTCCGGAAGCCCCGCCGTGACCCGCATCCATATTTGTTTGGAGTAAAAGTATATTTGAATCGGTTTTTAAATCTCTAAGTTTTGCCACCCATTTTGCTGGTTCCCAATATTGCACTTGGCTATCGTGTAGCCCAGTGGTAACGAGCATGTTTGGATAGTTTTTTGGCATTACATTATCGTAGGGAGAGTAACTTTTTATATACTCATAATATGCAACTTCATTGGGATTGCCCCATTCGTCGTACTCGCCAGTTGTAAGCGGAATGGAATCGTCCAGCATGGTGGTTACCACATCTACAAACGGAACTGAAGCAATTACTCCGTTGTATAATTCTGGCGCCATATTTACAATAGCTCCCATTAAAAGCCCACCGGCAGAACCACCTGAAGCATATAAATGCTGCGGCGAGGTATAGCCCTGTTCAATTAAATATTTTGAAGCATCGATAAAATCGGTAAAAGTGTTTTTCTTTTTCAGCAATTTTCCATCTTCGTACCATTGTCTTCCCATATATTCACCTCCGCGAACGTGCGCAATAGCGAATATAAAACCGCGATCTAAAAGACTAAGTCGCACCGTTGAAAAATACGGATCTATTGTTGCGCCATACGAGCCATAGCCATAAATGAGCAGCGGATTGGTTCCGTCTTTTTTAATTCCCTTTCTATAAATTACCGACATTGGAATTTTTGAACCATCGGCTGCCGTAGCCCATAAACGTTCCGTTTGGTAATTGTTTTTATTAAACTTTCCACCTAAAACTTCGGTTTCCTTTAAGATGGTTTTCTCCTTGGTTTCCATATTAAAATCTATAACCGAGGCCGGAGTGTTTAATGAATTATACCCATAACGAAGTATTTTGGTATTAAATTCAGGGTTCTGCGTGGTAAAAGCGGTGTATGTTTCATTGTCAAATGGAAGATAGTAATCTTCACTTCCCTCCCATTTTTTAATTCGAATTTTTGTAAGTCCATCGCTACGCTCGCTTACCACCAAAAAATCGTTAAAAATATCGATGTCTTCCAATAGTACATCGGTTCTGTGGGCAATCATATCTTTCCAGTTTTCCGCAGCGGTTTTATCTTCAGAAGTTTTCATTAATTTAAAATTGAGCGCTCCATCTTTATTGGTTAAAACATACCAATTATTGCCGTAATGCGAAATACTGTACTCCAAGCCTCTTTTGCGCGGTTGAAAAATTTTAAAACTGCCCATCGGGTTATTCGCTTCCAACACGCGATATTCTGAAGTAAGCGTGCTATAGGAGCCAATTACAATATATTTGCGCGACTTGGTTTTGTAAACGTAGGTGCCGAAGGTATCGTCGGTTTCGGTAAAAACCAATTGGTCCGTAATGGGATCGGTTCCTAATGTATGGCGGTAAATTCTATCGGCGCGAAGGGTTTTTTCGTCCTTTCGGGTATAAAAAAGAGTTTTGTTGTCACTGCCCCAAGTTGCGCTTCCTGTGGTAAGTGGAATTCGTTCAGCGTAAATTTCGCCTGTTTCAAGATTTTTAATGTAGATGTCGTATTTTCTTCGGCTTAGGGTATCTACCCCAAAAGATATAAGCTTATTGTCTTCAGAAACACTTAAACCGGTAAGGTTATAGTAGCTATAATCTTTGGCCATTTCATTTACATCAAAAAGAATTTCCTCTGGGGCATTAAGTGACTCTTTTTTACGGGTATAAATTGGGTAATCTTTTCCTGTTTCGTAACGGGTTATATAATAATATCCATTTAATTTATACGGCACCGATTCGTCATTTTCCTTTATACGCGCCTTCATTTCCTCAAAGAGGTCTTCCTTAAATTTTTTAGTGTGGCCGGTGATAGATTCGTAATAGGTGTTTTCTTCATTTAAATACGCTATTACTTTTTCGTTGTCCGGATTGTTAAGCCAGTAATAGTTATCAATTCGAAGATCAGCGTGCTTTTCCAGTTTCTTTGGAATTTTTTCAGCTCGTGGGGGAGTAATTGTCATAATGTTTTTTGAAATTTCCTGCGCATTTATTGAAGCAGCAAAAATAAGGGAAGCAATTGAAAGGAAGGTTAGTTTTTTCATGATTCTAAGATTGTAATATAGAGTTACAAATTAGTAAATTTGCACCAAACTTTAATAAAAAAGATATGTTTGGAGATTTAATGGGAATGATGGGCAAATTAAAAGAGACCCAGCAAAAAGTAGAAGCTACAAAAAAGCGATTGGACACGGTATTTTTGGAAGAAGCCAGTAGCGATGGATTATTAAAAATAACCCTCACCGCCAACCGAAAAATCAAAACCATAGAAATTGCCGATGCGCTTTTGGAAGATAAAGAACAACTGGAAGATTATTTAATCCTCGCCTTAAACAAAGCTATTGAAAAGGCTACTAACGTGCACGAAGCAGAGGTGGCTGCCGTGGCAAAAGAAGGAATGCCTAATATTCCGGGATTGGATATGTTTAAATAAAGAATGCTAAAATTATGATAAAAAAGCATTTTCAATTTTTATAACCTCTTGCTATTTACGATATTGAGCCCGAGATAAATTATAAATACTTAAAACAACTAATTATTATGTTTGAATTGAAAAAAAGCGGTGATAAATTTCACTTTGTATTAAAAGCGGCTAACGGCCAAGTTATTTTAACAAGCCAAATGTATGCTACAAAAGCATCGGCTTCCAATGGTATTGAATCTATTAAGAAAAACTGTGGCAAAGACGATAGCTTTGAAATGAAAACCGCCAAAAATGGAAAAATACATTTCAACATAAAAGCGAGCAATGGGCAGATTATTGGTAGCAGCCAAATGTATGCCGCCGAGAGTGGTGCCAAAAACGGAATAGAATCTGTTCGGAAAAATGCGCCTAACGCACAAGTTAAGGAACTAGAGTAGTTTTATTTAAATACTACTTAACCACGAATTCACAAATAATATAGTCTTGTATTATTTGTGAATTCGTGGTTTTTTAATTTATACATTAATAGAAAACCGGTCCTAAAATTGCTTTCTATTGTGCCATAACACTATTTCCAATAATTGTTGGCGGCTGCAATTGTGGCAAATTCTGTGGCTACAACTTGACCGATTGCGATGAGCATTGCGGCATCTTCGGCATAAATAGGACGCAATTTATCGCGTACTGCCGCATCGGGTTGCGTGGCTTTAATTACCAATCGCGCCATTTTTACTGCTAATTGTCTCCCTTCTTCGGGGGTTTTGGTAATTAGTGAGTTTCCGGGAATCATTTGTACTTGTTCAGACATTTCTAAAAAAAATTTAAAGTTGATTTTTTAAAGTTACCAAAATAGTTTTGAAATAAAAAGCACACCACCCCATCCTTTCGTAAAAACAATTGGGAAATATTTTGAATTAGATTTCGCTGGAATTAATAATCTGAATTCCATGATAAACCATTTCCTCCTTTATTTTTTTGAAACCTTCAACATCTAATGGTTTTGAGGCATCTTCAATAAAAAAGCAGGCGAAGCCTTCTTTAAAAGCATCGAAAATAGAATAGTAAACACAAATATCTGCAGCTAGGCCACAGAAAAAGAGCTGCGAGGCACCCTTTTCCTTTAAATAGCCAGCAAGCCCGGTAGATTTTAAATGTCCGTTGTCGTAAAAAGCACTGTAGCTATCTATACCCGGATCGGTGCCTTTACGAAAAATAGCCTCCCACTTAGCTGTGTTTAAGTTAGGGTGAAAACGTGCCCCGTTAGTATTTTGAACACAGTGGTCTGGCCAAAGGGTCTGTGTTTGTTCGTTAATTTTAATGGTTTCAAAAACCGATTTTTCTGGATGGTTTGAAGCAAAGCTAATATGGTTTTGCGGGTGCCAATCTTGTGAAGCTACTACCAAATCAAATTTAGGTTGTACGGTATTAATTACCGAAACTATTTGGTCTGCTTCAGGCACCACAAGGGAGCCACCAGGTATAAAATCGTTTTGTACATCAACAATTATAAGTGTTTTCATTATTTAAAATTTATGTTCCTTAACCAATCGGTCACGTTCACTTTTAAGGTTGGCACTTAACCCAATTTTATAAATATGTGGATTTTGAAACCGCTTGTATTCGTCGGGTAAAAGTGCCAAACGCGCCTCGGTGTATTTTGCAATTTCGGCAACCGTTTTCTCTTCAATAGTTCGTTTACCGTTTTGCATAACTTTCTGCAATAATGCTTCCTGTTTAAAATTTTGCAGATTTAAACTTTTGTTTGAATCGAAGGGGTGGAGCATCTGAGATATATTTTCTTCTGAGGCAAGGCCTACAACGTCGGCCCCATAAAACATGCCGCTGTCATCGAGCATACGGAAAACTTGTTTTTTTGAAGGAAGCGAAACTTTAATAATATTTTCCGAAAGTTTTATACGTGCATCGTTATTGTATTCCGATAGTTTATAAACGCCATCTAAGGCGGCATCGGGTTTACCGGTAACAAGATTGGTACCCACGCCATAAATATCTATGGGCGCTTTTTGCTCGTTTAAACTTTTAATTACATATTCATCCAACTGGTTTGAAGCCACTATTTTTACATATTCCAGACCGGATTTGTCCAAAATCTTCCGCGTTTGTTTAGCGAGATATGCCAAATCGCCACTGTCTAAGCGAACTCCCAGTAGCCTATCGCCTCTCGCCTCCATTTCCTTTGCTACGGTTATTGCATTGGGCAAGCCACTTTTTAGTGTGTTATAGGTATCTACCAGCAGCACACAATTTTTGGGACGGATTTTTGCAAAATCGCGAAACGCTTGCAATTCGTCTTTATAGCTCTGTATAAACGAATGTGCCATAGTACCCGAAGCATTCAGTTTAAAATCTTCGGCAGCTATTACGTTGCTGGTACTATTAACTCCGCCAATAGCTGCGGCTCGGGCTGCTAAATACCCTCCTGTGGCATGCGCACGACGCAGTCCCATGTCTATTAAAATTTTATTGCCCGCGCTATGGCGAATACGGCTCGCCTTGGTAGCAATTAATGTTTGGAAGTTGAGAATATTCAGTAAAACGGTTTCAATTATTTGAACTTCCATAATATTGCCTTCCACTTGCAAAATGGGCCTGTTTGGAAAAACAACATCGCCTTCAGCAACCGAAGTAATTGTTCCACGAAAACGGAAGTTGCGTAAATATTCTAAAAATTCTGCTTCAAAATTGTGCTTTTCTAAATAGGTAATATCGTCTGTTGTAAAGTGTAGGTTTTCTAAAATTTCGAGTATATTTTCCAAACCAGCAAACACGGTATAGCCTCCACCATACGGATTGTGTCTAAAATAATAATCGAAAACCGCTATGCTTTTAGGTTTGGTTTTAAAATAAACCTGTGCCATTGTTAGTTGATACAAGTCGGTATAAGAAGCAGAAATATCGAGCATAACGGAGATTCTATTTTGAATAATTTTTCAGCACGTTTAGAAAGGTTTCGTGCATCGGGTTGGTGTAATCTAAATGAGTTACAATTCGGAGTTTGCCCTGGCCCATCGAACTAATTTTAATGTTTTTCTGCAGAAGATCGGTCATAAATTTTTCTTCGGAAACACTTTCTGATAAATAAAAGATTACAATATTGGTTTCGGTAGGTTCTACCCTATTTATATACGATTGTTGCGAAAGTATGTCGGCAATTTCGGTTGCTTTTTTGTGGTCTTCGGCCAAACGTTCCAGGTGATAATCTAAAGCATACACCCCTGCAGCAGCCATAAAACCAATCTGCCTCATGCCACCACCTAAAACCTTACGCACGCGCATGGCTTTTTTCATTATATCTTTTTTTCCCAATAACACACTGCCCATGGGTGTACCCAGACCTTTGCTTAGGCATACTGAAATAGTATCGAAAATATTTCCGTAGGCTTTAGGATCTTCCTTTTTTGCTACCAAAGCGTTCCAAATTCGGGCACCATCTAAATGTAGCCCGAGATCATGGGTATCGCATACCTTTCGTATTTTTTCAATTTCAGAAAAATCGTAGCACGCGCCTCCACCTTTATTGGTTGTGTTTTCTAAGCACACCAAACTGGTAAGTGGACTGTGGTAAAAGTCTGGCGGATTAATATTTTCTTCAATTTGCGATGCTGTAATCATACCTCGGTCGCCATCAATAAGTTTGCACGAAACGCCACTGTTGAACGAAACGCCACCGCCTTCGTAATTATAAACGTGTGCCCATTTATCGGCAATTAACTGTTCGCCCGGCTGGGTGTGCATTTTTATAGCTGCTTGGTTTGCCATGCTTCCGGTTGGAAAAAACAGGGCCTCGTCCATACCAAACATGGTTGCCAATTTCTGTTCCAATTTATTTGCGGTTGGATCTTCTTTATATACATCGTCCCCAACTTCGGCCTGTACAATGGCCTTCATCATTCCCTCGGTGGGCTTTGTAACGGTGTCGCTTCTTAAATCTATAATCATAATTAATGGCTATCTTTCTCTAAAAAATTTGCCGTTGTCTTCAAAACTTTTTATCAATTCGGAAAGCAATGCATCAAGTTTTATCAACTTCAAGCTATTGTTGTGTTCGGCGTTTACGTTTTTATATTTCGATTCGTTGGTTAAGTCGTATTCCCTAAATTTCTTTTCGAACGGCTCGCCGTCCAAAACAAATTTATAGGCTTTATGGCAGGACTGTACAGACATATTTCCGGTAGCATTTTCATCTACCTGTTCGCCTTTGTACGGCAATACTTCGCCCGTCATTAAGGCTTCCTTATCTTCTATGGCCTTTATAAAAACCTTACTTCGGCTTATAGGAATGGGCCTAAAGCTTCCACAGTTATCAAATTTTTGAATCTTTAAAACCGAATCGCTTTCTTTCCAAAAAACGTAAACCGCATAATAGGTTGAGGAAGAGGTGCAGAGATTTCCGTCCGGCATATTAAAAATCATAACTTTTCCGAGGCAATAATCCTTTCGGTAAAAGTATTCTTGATTTTGCTGCAATTCCAATTCAGCAAATTTCTGCGCCACCAGCGAATCTACGTAGGCTTCGTCGTTTTGGCTAAAACCAATAGCTGATACTAATGTGAATAAAAACAGTAATTTTTTCATGGCAATTGAATTTAAATGGTTAATTTTTTTCCAAATACAAATTTTAAGAAAGTATAAAATTAGCCGAAAAAATCTTTCTTCTCGCTAAGTTAGTGGTATTTTTGCGGCAATTGTAATTTGAAAAACTACTTCAGATTAATTAAATTGAAATTTAAATTAAAAATCACCCCTATTTACGGGCGTTATTATGACCACAACAGACCAAATAAAAGACCTTAAGGTGCGGTTAGATGCCTTGAGGCGCCATCTTTGACATTGCTGGCAAAAATATAGAAATTACCAACGACGAAGAAAAAACCTTCGACCCCAATTTTTGGAACAATCCACAGGAAGCCGAAGCTTTTATGAAGGTTTTGCGCACCAAAAAGAAATGGGTAACAGACTACGAAAGCGCAAAAACACTTACCGAAGAGGCCGAAATTTTATTGGAATTCCACAAGGAAGGAGAAGGTACTCCCGAACAAGTAAACACAGCTTTTGAAAAGGCAGAAAGCGCCGTTGAAGCACTGGAATTTCGAAATATGTTGGGCGAGGAAGGCGACGATATGAGCGCCGTACTTCAAATTACAGCTGGTGCAGGCGGAACTGAAAGTTGCGATTGGGCCAATATGCTTATGCGTATGTATTTAATGTGGGCTCAAAAAAATGGGTATAAAGTAAAAGAACTTAACTTTCAAGCAGGTGATGTTGCCGGAGTAAAAACCGTAACCTTAGAAATTGATGGCGAATTCGCCTTTGGCTGGTTAAAAAGTGAAAACGGCGTTCACCGCTTGGTGCGTATTTCGCCTTTTGATAGCAATGCGAAGCGCCATACCAGTTTTGCGAGTGTTTATGTATATCCGTTGGTTGATGATACCATTGAAATAGCCATCAATCCCGCAGATATTTCTTGGGATTTTGCACGAAGTGGCGGCGCTGGCGGTCAAAATGTAAACAAGGTAGAAACAAAAGCGATCCTTACGCACCACCCTAGCGGTATTGTAATTCACAATAGTGAAACCCGAAGCCAATTAGAGAATCGCGAAAAGGCAATGCAAATGCTTAAATCGCAGTTGTACGAAATAGAACTCAGAAAACAAATGGCCCAGCGTGCCCAAATTGAGGACAGTAAAATGGCTATTGAATGGGGCTCGCAAATTCGAAATTACGTTTTACACCCTTATAAATTGGTGAAAGATGTTCGCACCGGACATGAATCTGGGAATACCGATGCAATTTTAGACGGGGAAATAGATGGTTTTTTAAAGGCTTTTTTAATGATGACTGGACAGAAAGTGAAGACAGATGAGTTATGAGACCCAGAGACTATAAACAAAGGGAACAAAATTTAAAAAAATCTAAGTTCCCTTTGAAAATCATATTCCTTCTGCTGGCATTATCCGTTTCGAAGTTTTACGGGTATATTCTCAGCTGTTTTTAAAACTTAAGCACCCCGATACGATAGTTGTATAAAAGTACTAAAATATTAAATATAGATTGCAGGCTTTGTAAAACTTTAACAACACAATTTATCCGCGTTTTCTGCCTACATATTCGGTCGCCCAGAGTGTTATTAAAAGTATGAGAAACATTCCCGAAATGTATTTGGCCGGTTGCAAGCCACCTTCACCAATACCAATAAAACCAATTACCGCGAAAACAATTGCAAGAATAATATATATTGCTTTCCAGTGGAGCATAGGGCGGTAAATTTTATGTTTACAGTTGTTAAAAAATGAAAGATAATTCATTTAATCGAAATAAATTAACAATACTGCAAAAAAATTAACATTTTATGTTAATTTTCCGTAACACTGAAGTGATGTTTATCAGAAATATACACGCCTTGCTCGGTAAAACCTTCAATTAAAATTTCAAATACACCTGATACATCCGAGGTGTAAAAAGCGGTAGTAAAATCTTTGCTAGAAATATTAATTTCGGGTTGCCACAGTAATTGCACTCTATAATCCGGAATCCGCGATAGTTGCGTGCCTGCACCATAATCTGGGCGATAGTAACGTTTTTGGCTTACAACTGGCGGCAGGTTTATTTCGGTAATATATTCGTGGGTAGTAGCTGCTGGGCTATAGTCGCCGCTTTTTGATTCAATTGCAATAATTCCACTATAAATTTTGGCTCCATAACGATACGGTTCCGTTACCACGCGTACACTTTCAATATTACGAGCGTTGTAATTTAATAATTCGGCATTATCCTGAATCAACACACCGTCGAGAAGAACCAACGGATCTATTCTATTAAATTTTGCAAGTCTATTTGGGTCGTAAGCATTGTTTACAACAAATTTTGCATCATCACCAGAGCCCCGAATAGCCGCAAGTGTAATTACTTCAACAAATGTTTCCCGCACTGTGGAAAACCGGGTGTAATCGTCTAACAAAAACACGGTTCCTAAATTATCGTAAAATGCCGGCTTGGCTTTATGAGACAGAATGCTATCTTTTTTTGTGTTGTAATAGGCATTTTCCACTTGCAATTGTACGCTGCGTTCCTCTAGCCACGGCTCCAATTGTGGTTCTAATTTTAAAGTGTGTGGTGGTTTTCCGGTTATTTTAAAATCTTTAGAATCCAGGACCATTTTGTACGTGTTTCGCATTGCCTCATCGCCATACAATTGAAGTATACTCGTTTCGGCATTGTAAGGTTCATCTATAGCAAAGTAAAAACGACCTTGTGCATTGGTTGTAGCGATTTTAAAAATATAATCTTTCCCCGGAATTGTTAATGCCACTTCTTTATTGGCGGCGGGTGTATTGTTTAATTTTGAAACAACTACGCCCGAAATTAATTCGCCGCGAAGTTCTGGAATGTAAAATACTTCGGAAGCCGTAACTTTTGACGCTTTTGCAACATCACCAGAGATTTTTACGGGGTTTATTTTTCTTACGGAAAGCACATAATTTCCATCGTTGGTACGTTCGGAGTTTTCAATGGTTAAAGACACTTTTTCCCGAAGTCCGAAAGTTTTTTTATTCAATTTTATTGTAAGTGAATTTAAATCTTGTCTTGTTTTCAAATTTTGTAAATCCTCTTCAGTGGAAGAAGTCATTACCACGGTTTCTTTACTGGAGGGCATTAATTCGCTTTTTACGAAGGTATTTACAATGTATAAATCAACTTGAGCAAAAGCATCGCTTGAACTGTTTTTTGAAAAATTTGTGTAGCCAATTAATTTGTAAATGCCTGTTTTTAAATTTGAAGGTATAAAGAAATCGCCGTGAGCCGTTCCGTGATTTACTTGCAATTTATGATTGAATACTATTGAGTCGGTTGCGTTTCGTAGCGATACGTACAATATCTTACTGAGATTGCTCATTTTATTGGACGCTGTTAAATTATAAGCTTTATACTGAAGCAATTCGCCCGCAAGCAACACTTTTGAATTTACCGAAAGTTTTACGTTTTCTTTCGGAAAAACACCGGTATCGAGCAATATTTCCTCCTTCGGAATTTGGGCCATCGCGGCCAATCCCACTAAAAGAAACATTGTAATAAAGAGTTTTTTAACCATAATTAATCTACCCAAAAATCGGGTCTTACATTTGTTGAAAAATAGGTGCATACGCTACATTCCGGTTGTACAATTCTATAAATTAGGCGCGAGTTTTGTGACAACACCTGATAGTCGGAATACATTATTAATTGATATAATGCTGCGCGTTCATCGGGATCGTCGTCCATTATAGTAGCATCGTTATAATCTAAAGTCAGCACTTCGCAATCCACAAAATATGGTGGTTTTTGCAGTCCAACATCTTCATAATTAAAATAAATTCGTTTTGAAGTCATAGACGAAACTTCAAAGAAACCCAAAACCTTTTCGTTGGGGTTGGCTTCGGAAACCATATTACCGGCTACATATCCAGGCTGACTTTGCGAAAGCAAACTTTCAACGCTGCCAAGTTCCTGTACAATTTTATAAAAGGTGAAGGCTTCAACACTTTGAACAAATTGCTTCACCAAAATACTGTAGCGCGTTTGTATTTTGGCGTCGGTTTTGGCCAAATACTTCACCGGAAACCGAAACACCCTATTTTCGTTGAGCTCTGTTGTAGAAGTCTGAACAATACCCGTAGAATAGACCGTAGAATAACATATTTCTTCGGGTTGTCTTGGAGTAAGCTCTAATTGATAGGTTCCGTTTGAGGAGTTGTAATTTACAATTTCTACAAAGTAAGGCGACGGATAGGGCGCAACAATTTTATAGGTTTCTTCGTATTCGTAGCGAAAGTATTTTGCATTGTCGGTGGGATCTTCTGTATTTACCAATACTTGCACGCCATCTTTATTGGCTGTAGGGTCTGTAATGCGTTCGGGATAAACTTGATCCATTTCTACCTTTGGGGGTAGGCTAACCTGTGAGGACGTATAGCGTTTTCCTTCCGCTGAAATTATATTTAAGGTGTAGTTAACGTTCGGCTCAGCTTTAAATGGAACGTCGGAAACATAAGCCGCCATTTCATTATTCCAAGAAAAATTAAAATTGTTCCCAACACTGGAATTAACAACTACCGCTGCATTTGTTTCATATATAATAGCTGGATTTTCTAAGGTTGAAGTTTTGCTCAATCTTACAATTTGCGGTTTTATTTCGTCGGTAATGGTACTTTCAACCACCAAAACGCTCTCAAAATCTACGGTTTCAATTTCGTAGGGTTCGGTACAGGCATACTGCAGCAAAATTGCGAAAAGAGCGGTAAATAATATGTTGGTTTTCATCTTTTCTAAAACTTAAAATTATACGTTATGGTAGGAACCGGAATTGAAAAAATAGAAGTTTTGTACGCTTTTATCTCTCCAGCATCGTTCACAAAAAATACCGAATACGGATTGTTTCTTCCCAAAACATTATAAACCGAAATGTTTATAAAACTATGCGCCAGTTTGTTTAATTTGTGATTGCCTTCTATGTTTACGCCAAGGTCCAATCTGTAATAATCTGGAATTCTGAATTGATTGCGGTCGCTGTAAAGCACCTGTTCCTCACCCGCAAAAACATAGCGTCCGATGGGATAAGTAATGGGGCGCCCCGTTTGATAGGTGAAATTTCCGGAGAAGCTAAACCGCTTCGTTAACTTGTAATTTGCAACTACTGAAAAATCGTGTGGCTTATCGTAATTTGCAGGAAAAAATTCGCCGTTGTTTACGCGTTCCTGCATAATTTGGCTATCCAATTTTACTTGCGAACTGGAATAACTGTACCCAAAATAGCCATTGAATTTACCTGAATTTTTCTTCACTAAAAATTCTATTCCGTATGCTTTTCCTTCGCCTTGCAAAAGCTCTGTTTCAAGATTATCGTTTAAAATTAATTGGGCGCCAATTTTATAATCCAATAAATCGGTCATTGTTTTGTAATAGCCCTCCAAACTGAATTCAACATCGGATGCAGGAAGATTTTTAAAGAAACCCAAGCTGTATTGGTTGGCGCGTTGCGGTGCAATATTTAAATCGGATAGTTTCCAAATATCTGTGGGCGATTGGGTAGTATTTGTGGATAGAAGATGTAAATACTGAATTGTTCTGTTAAAACCTGCCTTTACCGAGAAGTCGCTGCCCAACAAATAGCGTGCGGCAATTCTATATTCGGGTCCGCCGTAGGTTTCAATTATTTCGTTTTTATCGTAATGTTTAACCTCTACAATAGAATTTTCACTTTTTGGAACATCTGCTTCGTACACATTTTGCGTGGCTTCGCCTAATGCTGCATAAAACGAATAGCGCAGCCCAACATCTAACAGAAGCCTTTTGTTTACTTCAAATAAATCTGCAATGTACACGGCCGATTCCAAACCTTTTTCGCGATCCAAGGTTTTTGAGAGCACATCGGAATTTGCCCCGACGGGCTCAATATTGCCCGGGTCTATTGCGTACAATTTGCTGCTTAACCCGTAACTTAACTTGTGTTTTTTACTTAACTTATAAGATAAATTAAGCTTAGCTTGATACTCGTTAAGGGCGTATCCAAAATCGAAATCTTCGTTGGCATCTGCTTCGTAATTAATTCCGTATTTATACTGGCTATTTACCAAAATAACCTCTGCCCTACTTTTATCGTTGAAATTGCGACCGTATTTTAACGAAATTAAACGGTTGTTATAATCAAAAATTGAATCTGAAGTTATGCTGAAACGGTCTTTGCTATAATAAAATGTACCTTGAATGGAATTGTTATTGTCTATATTGTGTTTGTATTTTACAATGCCATCGTAAAATGAAGCTTCACTGTTTTTAAGCTCTTCTTCGTCTAAACTTCGTAAAATCCAATCGGAATAGGTGGCTCGGAAACCCGCTATTAGCGAGGCTTTTCCTTTCACAACCGGAACTTCTACGGCAAGATTGGCGGTAATTGGGCCTACAGAACCTTCGCCCTTAAATTTTTCCATACTGCCAGATTTGGTTTCAATATCAAAAACTGAAGATAGTCTTCCTCCAAATTCGGCGGGGATACTGGCTTTGTAAATTTCTAAACTTCCGGTGGTAAACGGATTTACCGCTGAAAAGAAACCCAAAAAATGCGATGGATTGTAAAGCACCGCATCGTCTAACAGAATTAAATTTTGATCTGCGCGACCTCCGCGAACATTAAACCCACTGGAACCTTCACCCGCAGTTTTTATTCCCGGCATAGTAGTAGCAACTTTTAAAACATCGCGTTCGCCCAACACCAATGGTATGGTTTTTATAGCTTCAATATTTATATTTGTTACGCCAACGACCGCATCGCGTACATTGGCGTCTTTGTTCGATTTAACAATCACTTCATCGAGCGACTCGGTATTTTCGCGCAATTGAATATTTAAACTGCCGTCGCCGTACATAATTACGTCTTGACGAATACGTTCAAATCCCAACAGGTTTGTTTCCAGTTTGTTTAAGCCATAGGGCAACCGAATACTAAAACGTCCATCTGCATCGGTTACATCATATTTACTTCTATCTGTAGTAGAAATAGAAAGGTTTTGTAGGGGTTCGCCAGTTTTTGCATTTTTAAATGATCCCGAAAGTATATAGGTTTTATTTGAAGCGTTGGGCGTTTGTTTGCCAATGGTTACCAGTTTTCTAGTTTCAACAGATTGAGAGGCGTATTCTTCCTGAAATATCGGGGCGTTGTCGATTGTTTCGGGCTGCTTCTCTTCGGGTTTTGCATCGTTAAAATAATTGGTTGGCAGTTCGGTATATACATAGGTATTGTTCAATAAAATTACCTTGCCTTCGTGTAAAACATAATTGATGTTTGTATTGCTGAAAAGCCCATCCAACACAGTTCGCAGCGTTTCATTTTTAAAGCTTTTCGTTACGGAATAACCCTGCAACCAAGAATCTTCAAAATAAAATGTTTTATCTGAAAGTGTTTCAACTTTTAAAACGGCTTCCTTTAAGGGGGTATTGTTAAAACTTACGGTTATATTTTGCGTGTTTTGCGCAACAGTTACAGCGCAAACAATTGAAAATAATACAAGTACAAAAAATCTTTTTTGCATGGGTAATTTCGACTTCAAAATTATAATTTAATTTATTTCCGTTTTAGTGCCATCGAGATATTTCACCAGATTTACCATAAAATCGTTGGGATTAGATTTGTAGTGCTTTTTATAGCTTTTATAATACATTTTTATGGCATCCTCTTTCTGCGGAAGTAATTTGCGCAAATCTTTTGGTGCATTAATAATGCTGTATTTTCCTTCGGTTTTAAGGACGTAATAATCGGCTTCGGAAAACCGATACTGAATCCCGTTATTTAAGGCTTTGTCTTTTTTCTTTTTGGTGTGTTTTATATAAAGTTCCAGTTCATTTCCCAACACGGCTACTTCAAAATACCCATTGCCGGATACATTTAAATTGGTATTGGTGAGCCGCACAAAGTTGCGATTGTAAATTGAAAAAGATGTAACAAATTCGGGAATTAGCTTCACATTAAAAACACTTAGGTTATCGTTAGATCGCGTTAGCAGATTGTCTTCCAATAGATCGTATTTCAAAAAAACAGCCACGTAAAATTGTCCATTGTAGGTAAGGCTGCCCTTGGTATAATCAAACCCATTAAAATACCGATACGTTCCATTGGTGTTTAAAAAAAGGTCTGTAAATTCTGTACCGTTATACAAACCGGTATTGCCCAGACCTACGAGCGCATCATAACTTTTGTACACGCTGTGGTCTAAATTATTTTGCGCAGTGGAGAAAAATGAAAGTAAAAGGAGAAAGGCAAAAAGGTAGCTAGTTATTTTCAAAATTATTTCTGTGTAAAAATTTATTTAAAAGTAATTAAAAAATCACGTTTCATTGGTTGTTTCTAAAATAAAATTTTAAAACTGAAGCTATAATTAAGGTTTAGGAAGCACCGCAGTTAACGCCTAGTAAATGCAAAAAATTATTAAAGTGAGATTTTTTGTAACCGTTTAAAATTGGTGTCATCCAATAAACAAATGATAAACCATTAAAACAGATGTATTATGAAAACAATTTTAAAAAGTAAAGTATGGGCATCAATAGTTATGCTCTTGATTGCTGCCATAGGGTTTGCACAGCAAGCGCCGCAGCTCAATGACGCCGAAATAGCCCACGTAGCTGTTGTTGCCAACCAAATAGATATAGATTATGCCAAAATTGCCATGGACCGATCTAAAAATCCCGAGGTACGCGAATTTGCCCAAACAATGATTGCAGACCATAACGCAATTATTGAACAGGCCGTAGCCTTGGTCACCAAACTTGGCGTTGAGCCACAAGATAATGCCGTGAGCCAATCGCTATTAAAGCAAGCCGAGGCAACCACTAAAATGTTAAAAGCCGCTAAAGGAGCTGCGTTCGACAAGGCGTATGTAGATAACGAGGTAGCATACCACCAAGCGGTAATAGACGCCGTGAAAGGGGTGTTAATTCCGCAGTCGCAAAATGCCGAATTAAAAGCGTTGCTAAAAGTTGCATTGCCAATTTTAGAAACCCATTTGGGGCACGCAAAAATGGCTCAAAGTAAAATTTCGAAATAATGAGTTTATTTTACAAATCGGCTACACTATTTTCTTGCTTCCTCGTAGTATTACTTGGTGTATTTTTGGTTTCAACAGGGTTTAAACCTGAAACCCCAAATACCGAAGCACCGGTTACCCATGTGGTTACAATCCATCAAATGAAGTTTGACCCAGAAAACCTCGTGGTAAAAAAAGGAGATATTGTACAGTGGGTAAACAAAGATATCGTGCCCCATGACGTTACAGAAATAAATAAAAAATGGACATCGAAAATTCTTGAAAAAGATGCCAAATATAAAAAAGTAATAACAGAAAATTTAAATTACTTCTGTAGTTTACACGTTATAATGAAAGGTTCGGTTACCGTAAAAAACCATTGATTCCCCATTTTTTTTAGTTGTTGTAAAAATCCACCGTTATTATGATACTTCATTTTAACAGTGGATTTTTTAATATCTATAATTGAAAATTGGCAGACCGTAGCGTTTTAAATTCTGAAAAACACTTGTACCTTTACCGAAGATGAAAGCAGCCTCCTTAAAAGAAATTAAAACCGAACTAAACCATCGTTCCACCCAAGAATTGCTGGAGCTTTGCCTGCGGTTATCAAAATTTAAAAAAGAAAATAAGGAACTTCTAACCTATTTATTGTTTGAATCTGCAAATGAAGAAGGCTTTGTTTTAAGTATCAAAGAAAAGGTAGATGCGGATTTTGAAAACATAAACACCAAAACCTATTTTTACATTAAAAAGAGTGTTCGAAAGATTTTGAGGGAGCTTAAAAAATTTATCCGCTATTCACAAAAAAAAGAAACCGAAGTTGAGCTTTTGCTCTATTTTTGTGAAAAATTAAAGGACTTTCAACCCTCGATAAAACGAAATACAACCCTTACCAATTTATACAATAGACAAATTGATTATATTTCAAAAAAAGTAGAAACCTTGCACGAAGATCTGCAATACGACTATAAGTTAGAGCTGGAAAAATTATCGCAAAAGTAATATTCCTGTAATTTTATCGCTATGCTCTAAAACACTTGTATTCATTACTTCAATTTAAATTTAAAAACTATGACCACCCTTTATCACAATCCACGTTGCAGTAAATCGCGCCAAGCCCTTCAACTTTTGGAAGCAGAAGGTGAAACTATAGAAATTATAAAATATCTTGAAACCCCACCATCGCACCAAGAATTAAAACAGGTAATTGAATTGTTGGGCATAAACCCTATGGCTTTAATTAGAACGAACGAAGCCGAATGGAAAGAAAATTACAAAGGCAAAAAATTAACAGACGAAGCACTTATTGAGGCCATGGTGAAACACCCAAAATTAATAGAGCGCCCTATTGCCATTAGAGGGACCGATGCCGTTATCGGCAGACCGCCCGAAAAAGTATTGGAAATTTTATAAATTGCCTTTCGATATTTAACAGAAATTTAGCAATTGCCAATTAAACCACCGCTATTTTCGCAGGTCAAAATTGCTAAAGACTACATGAAACGCTACCTTTCCCTATTATTTCTTTTAGCCACGACACTGCTCTTGGCTCAAAACACTACAAACAATCAAGTTACCGTTAAAGGCCTTATTTTAGAAGACGGTACTGACTATCCCTTAGAATACTCTACTGTTTCCTTTATCAATAAAGAAGGAAAAACCGTAACGGGAGGAATTACCACTGAGGAAGGAAAATACAGCATCGATGTACCAGAAGGAGTATATACAGTGCGCTATGAATTTATTTCATATAAAACGAAGGAGGTCCCAAATCAAAATCTTACAAAAAACACCACCTTGCCTACAATAAAGCTTGCTATGGACGCTGCAAGCCTGGACGAGGTTGTGGTACGTGCAGAAACTACAGAGGTACAGGTAAGACTCGATAAAAAAATATACAACATAGGGAAAGACCTAACCGCAGGTGGTGCCACCGTTAGCGATGCACTTAACAACGTACCATCGGTAACCGTAGATATAGACGGTGCAATTGCACTTCGCGGCAATGAAAACGTGCGTATTTTAATTAACGGAAAACCATCTGCAATCGCCGGTTTTGGTTCTACCGATGCCCTTCGCCAACTTCCTGCTGAAGCCATTGAGCGTGTAGAGGTTATTACCTCGCCATCTGCCCGATACGATGCCGAAGGAACCGCCGGAATTTTAAATATTATTCTTAAGAAGGAAAAAACCTTGGGCCTTAACGGTTCTATTAGTACGAGTATTGGGGTGCCGCTAAATAGCAACGCTTCTGGAAATATTAATATTCGCACAGATAAGTTTAATATTTTTAACACTACCGGGGTTTACTATCGCAGCGGACCGGGAAGAGCGTTTTTTAACAACAATTATTTTCCGCGTACATTTTTAGACGATAATGGCGACCCAGTAACGGTAGATCCGCAGTACGATCAGGTTATAGAGCGCAGAGATTATAACAGACAGGGCGACGGTTTTAATACTAACTTAGGAATTGAATATTTTTTAACCGATAAATCATCTATCACTGCGAGTGGCTTTTATCGCAAAGGTGGCGGTAGGGACGTAACTACAAACAATACTTCCAACTATAACGATAATACCATAGCGGAAAGCATTTTGCGGGTTGAAAATGAAGATGAAGACGATAGTAATTATCAATTTTCGCTAAATTATGTGAACAATTTTAATGACCACGGCCATAAACTCACGGCCGATTTACAATACGATCGTGGAAAAGACGACGAGCGTTCATTGATTTCTGAGGAAAGAATATTTCCAAATAATACAGCACTTTCTGCCGAAGAAATTATTGAAAAACAAAACCAAACCGAGTATTTAGCACAGGCAGATTATGTATTGCCTATTGGTGAAAACGCACAGTTTGAAGCTGGTTATCGCGGTAAATTTGAAGAATCTAAAACAGATTACACCCTTTTCGAAGAAACAGGAACAAGCGGGATTTTTGTAAGAAACGATAGCCTTTCAAACGTATTTAACTACAATGAAAACGTACACGCTTTGTATTCGCAATACGGCAATAAATTTGGAAAATTTTCCTTTTTACTCGGACTTCGACTTGAGAACACACAACTAAAAGGAAAGGTAGATGCCGAAAATGTTTCAGAAAATACCCCGCTAAATTTAAATTTTGACAAAAACTACACGGGTCTTTTTCCCACGGTAAATCTTACATTTGAAATAAAAGACAACGAAAACATTACTTTAGGTTACAACAGAAGAATTAACAGGCCACGCCACTGGTTTATTAACCCGTTTCCATCGCGTTCAAGTGAGGCAAACGTATTTCAAGGTAACCCAAATTTAGACCCGGCCTATGCCAGCGCTTTCGATTTAGGATACTTAAAACGTTGGAAAAAATTTACGCTAACCACTTCAATTTACTACCAGCACGAAACCGATGCCTTTGAAAGAGTGCAGGAAGAAACTGGCGAGGTAACAAGCAACGGAATACCAATTATTCGCACCCTGCCCATAAACCTTTCAACCAACAAACGGTACGGTTTTGAATTGGGATTGCTCTACAATCCTACAAAATGGCTTAATTTAAACGGAAGTTTCAACTACTTTCAGTTTGAAACCGAAGGTTTTTACAACGGTGTAGATTACGGTGCCGAAAACACAAGTTACTTCGGGCGTTTTAGCAGTAAAGTAAAACTTCCTTGGAAAGTTGAATGGCAAACCAGTGCCTTTTACAGAGGTCCGTCCAATAACTCACAAACCGAAAGCGACCCAATTTTGTCAGTAAATATGGCAATGAGTAAAGATATTATAAACGACAACGGAACTTTGGCTTTAAACGTAAGCGATTTGTTTAATACTAGAAAAAGAAACAGCCTTACTACTACCGATACGTTTACCAGTGAAAGCGAATTTCAGTGGAGACGTCGTCAGGTAACGCTCACATTTACGTACAGATTTAATCAGAAAAAACAACGTCAGCGTCCGGATAGAGAAGGAAATTTTGACGAAGGCGGATTTGAAGGTTAACTCAACGTGATTAATTGCAAATAAAAAAGGGAGCCAATTTTGGTTCCCTTTTTTAATATATATTTTCTAAAAATTTTACTCTATTTCCTTTTTACGTTTTGCATCACGCTTTAGTTTCCAAGTTTCATAAAGCTGTCCACCAATCCAATAAGGCAGAATACTCACCAAAAATATCATTAACCAAAACCCCATAGTAAGGATTGTAAGGAAAACAAGAAAACCTAAATATTGTTCGAATGTAAACATGTTGCAGCGTTTTTAATTGATGCCCCAAAGATAATAGGATTTTTTGAAAAACAACAATAAAACAATCCGATTTATTCACAACAAATAAACAGCCGCGCGGGTTGAACAACTTTTGGCTTTTCGTTACCTTTGCATTAAAGCTTCCAAAGCTAAGGCGAAGGGGTTTTTTTAAAAGTTTCTAAATGTGGGTTTAGAGCCATATCAATTCATAATTAATACTTTCACAATGCAATATAGAATAGAAAAAGACACTATGGGCGAGGTAAAAGTACCTGCCGACAAACTATGGGGGGCACAAACCGAACGCTCCTTTGAAAACTTTAAAATAGGTCCGAAAGCTTCCATGCCCTTGGAAATAATTTACGGCTTTGCGTATCTTAAAAAAGCTGCCGCTTACACCAACTGCGAATTAGGCGTACTTCCCGAAAACAAAAGAGATTTAATTGCAAAAGTTTGCGATGAGATTTTGGACGGAAAGCACGACGATCAATTTCCGTTGGTAATCTGGCAAACAGGTAGTGGTACCCAAAGCAATATGAATGTAAATGAAGTTATTGCAAACCGCGCGCACCAACTTGTTGGAAAAACTATAGGAGAAGGTGAAAAAACATTACAGCCCAATGACGATGTTAATAAATCGCAATCGTCTAACGATACCTTTCCAACAGGTATGCATATTGCGGCGTATAAAAAATTAATTGAAACTACGTTGCCGGGTGTTGCCCAACTTCAAAAAACACTTGCTAAAAAAGCCGAAGAATTTAAAGATATTGTAAAAATAGGCCGCACCCATTTTATGGATGCTACGCCCCTAACTCTTGGGCAGGAATTTGGAGGTTACGCGGCACAATTGGAGCATGGCCTTAAAGCATTAAAAAGTACCTTGCCTCATTTAGCCGAACTGGCTTTGGGTGGTACAGCCGTAGGAACGGGCCTAAACACCCCAAAAGGCTACGACGTAAAAGTAGCCGAATACATCGCAAAGTTTACCGATTTACCATTTGTTACCGCAAAAAATAAGTTTGAAGCACTTGCCGCACACGATGCTTTTGTAGAAAGCCACGGTGCCCTTAAACAATTGGCCGTTTCATTAAACAAGATAGCAAACGACGTGCGTATGCTTGCCAGCGGACCCCGCAGCGGTATTGGTGAAATAAATATTCCGGCAAACGAACCGGGTTCGTCTATTATGCCCGGAAAGGTAAACCCTACGCAATGTGAAGCTTTAACCATGGTTTGTGCACAAGTTATCGGGAACGATATGGCCGTAGCTGTTGGGGGTATGCAGGGGCAGTTTGAATTGAATGTTTTTAAACCCGTAATGGCAGCCAACTTCCTTCAGTCTGCACAATTATTGGGCGATGCTTGTGTATCATTTGATGTTCACTGTGCACAGGGAATTGAGCCAAATTACGAAGTAATTAAAAAGCAATTGAATAACAGCTTAATGTTAGTAACTGCCTTAAATCCAAAAATTGGATATTATAAAGCTGCTGAAATTGCAAATACAGCTCACAAAAACGGAACAACCTTAAAGGAAGAAGCAGTAAACCTTGGATATTTAACCGCCAAAGAATTTGACGAATGGGTAAAACCTGAGGCTATGGTATAATGAAACAGTAATTAGAAGTTTTATACGGTAAATTTTTAAAGCCCCGTACTACGAGTATTTATTCGTATTACGGGGCTTTTATTTTATAAGTATTTTAAATTCCGCTATGTTTTTACAACCAGATTGGTATTTTGAACACTTGGAATGGCAGGTTTATTTTTTAAGTGTTTTGGGCTTTTTTTTCTTTCCGTAATACTTCTTATATCTAAAATAAGACACAACACTTAAAATAACTCCGAATAAGGTAATCCACCAAACAAATGTTGGAGTGGCTGGCGCATCGCCACTTGCGTAACTATGCAAGCCGCTTAAATAAAAATTAACCCCAAAGTACGTCATCATAATTGAAGCATACGCAAACATTGCCAAAACATTAAAGGTCCATCTTCCGCGAAGCCCAGGCACCAATCTAGCGTGAATTACAAAAGCGTAGATCATTATGCTAATAAGAGCCCATGTTTCTTTTGGATCCCAACCCCAATAGCGCCCCCAACTCTCGTTAGCCCATTGGCCTCCTAAAAAGTTACCAATGGTAAGGAGAACCAAACCTACGGTTAGTGCCATTTCGGTTACTACGGTAAGTTCGCTTATGTTGATTTCCATATTTTTATAATTGCGCTTATTGGTAAAGATCATCAAAAAGAGAGATACAGCTGCCAAAATCATCCCTAAGGTGAAGGGGCCGTAGCTCATAACAATTACCGCCACATGTATCATTAACCAATAACTATCTAGTACCGGCTGTAATGTTGCGATGGATGGATCTAACCAGTTTTCATGTGCAACCCACAAAATAATTGCGCCTGCAAAAGCCGTGGCTGCAACGGTTAAATCGCTTCGTCGGCCAAAGGCCAAGCCAAAGAAAATGGTTGCCCACGCCACATAAATTACAGATTCGTACGCATCGCTCCAAGGGGCGTGCCCACTAACATACCAACGCAATGCCAGCCCAAGTGTCATTAGAGCAAAGAAAATCCACATTATAATTTTGGAACCACTTATTAGGGTTCGGAGAATTTTTCTATCCTTAAAGAGCTGCATAACGATGAAAACCATCATTAAAATTCCGAATACTGCAAAGTATTTATAAAGTCTATTAAAGATATCGGCTTGGTTGTAAATTGTTTCAGCGCGAAGTTTGTTTTCTGAAGGCATTACTTCGGCTCCGTATTTTTTCTGAAAATTGGTTATACTTTCCAGAAAGTCATCCGCCTGCTTATAATCGCCAGTTTGCCGCGCTTTTTTTAGACTGTCAAAATACAGCGGAAGTATATTTTTGGCATATAATGAGTCCATTCCCTGTAAGTTGGCTTCTCCCAATTCTGGATACGAAACCCATTTATTTCCAGGATCTTCGGGAATTGGAAATATTTTTAGAATACTTCCACTTAACGCTGCATTTAATAGCGAAAAATTTTCATGAGCTCTAATAAAGTCCTTTTGAAATTGATTGGGTGTATTGGTGCGGGTTGCTGCGGCCAAATAGGGTTCCAACTTGTAATTTCCCTTTTCATCAAAAAGATCCAACAACGCAATATCCTTTTGTCCTTCGGGTACACCTGCTACGTGGCGAATACTATCATTACCGCGTTTAAGAGCAATTAACGGCACTTCAACCCAAAGTCGCGGAAACTCCGTCATTGAAATAAAAGCTTGGTTTGCATCTAAGCCTTGGTAGGTATCGTGTCGGCTAATTTTTCTTAAAAGTTCGCTGGCAAAAGTATTTACGGGCTTCATTCGCCCGTTATCTTGAATAATTAAATGCCCGAATTTAGCCGCGTGTTCCTTGCTTACTGCATTGGCTACAATCAACGAGTCTATTTTCTGTTTTGGAACAACCGTATGCGCTGAAGGATCGTGCTGCTGTGCGAAACCTGAAAAAGAAAAAAGAAACACCAAAATGGTTATCATATTTTTCTTTTTACGTTTAATCCTGTTTAAAATTTCTTCTAATTTTCCAAAGCGACTATGTTTACTAAAAAGAATAGCCATCATACCAAGATACAATAAAAAGTACCCTATGTAAGTAATCCAAGTACCCCACCAGTCGTGATTTACCGAAAGAATTGTACCGCCTTCATCGGGGTCAAAACCAGACTGAAAAAACCTGTAACCTTGATGGTCCAGCACGTTGTTCATAAAAATTTCGGCATCGAAGTGGGATTTATCTTCATCAATCACGGTAACTTTACTTTTAAAGGAAGAATAACCCTTTTCGGTGCCAGGATATTTTTCGGCAATAAAATCGTTTAACGTAATACTAAAAGGAAGCTCAATACTTTCAGAGCCATAGCTGGTATAAACCTTTAAACCTCCAATTTCAGTTTCTACTGGGTTTGGAGCCGTTCCTTTTCCACCAAGCAGGGATACTGTTTTTGTTTCGCCACCCGCGCTAATTTCCACAACAAGTGCGTCTTGATGGCTCGGTTGGTCGGCAGCGGCTTTTACCACACCAAATTTACCTTTTGTAATTGGCTCTGGCGCAACAAATGAAATACCAGCCATTCTATACAACGAGCGCAGATTGAAAGGCTGCACGCTATCTGATAGAACTGCGCCCTCCAATTGGTCTGCCATCCTTAAAAAGTTTCCTTCAAAGGGACTGGAAATTGTGTAATCGCCATCGTTAGAATATGTAATGTTAATTGCACCTTCTGTTGGCTTATTAATCGCGAAAAGAATATTGTGAATATTTGATACTTCCCCCACTTTAACCCAATGATCGTGACGTTCACCTTCACCTGCTTCTACTATTTTAAGGTATTCTTCTCCGTTTTCATCAGGAGTTAATCCTTCGGTTGCGCCACTAATAAAATCTTTATATTCAATTGTAACGGGCTGGCCATTATAATCGGTTTCGACTGTAAAGTGATTGTTTAGTTTTTCAGAAAGTCGCAGTTTTTTAGGTTTCACCTTTCTTCGTTGTGCAACGCCATCGATCATATAATCGCCATCAATAAAAACATCAAGATAGGTTTGCTCTGAAAGAATTGAGTTTTCGGTTTGTCCTTCGCGAATGTGCATTACTCCTTCAAAACCAATATATCGGGTAACGAAGGCTCCAAATATTACTAAAATAAAAGCCAAATGCAGCATTAGGGATGCCCACATTTTGCGTTTGTGAAGGTTGTATCTAAAAATATTACCGATAAAATTAATTACAAAAAGCGCCATTATGGCTTCGAACCACCAAGCGTTGTAGATTAATTCTCTGGTGTAGGGCGTTGGCGGACTCTGGGAGTCTGCATCCATAAATGTTCCCGCCGCCATGGCAGCAGCATAAACAATGAATAAAACAGCGGTAAGTCTAGTAGAGAAAAGAACGGAAGCAATCTTTTTTTGCATTACAGGAAATTTTGGCGCAAAAATAAGGAATTAGACCCATTTGGACTACTGAAATGTGTTAACTATTACCCCTTTTTTACTTCTTGATTTCTGGCATTAAAAATATTTAAATGGATAAACGTACCCATGTTTCGTGCACGATTTATTGCAATCTGCGCCGTTTCACCTTCAAAAAGTTCATTTATGGTTTCTAACCAAAGGTTAATCCAGGTTCCAAAGTGAAGTTCGTTAATGGTTCCCCCCACTTTTTTGTCTACTTCAATATGCGCGTGAAGTGGATTTCCATAGTATTTACGGGCATAGAGCAAATTGGTTTCCCAGAAATCTGTAAGTAGTTCCAGATGCGTTTCCCAATCATCTATAATTCCATTGAAAATAGGCCCGAGAAGTGCGTCTTTCCTAACTTTTGAATAAAACGTATTTACTAGCAAAGACACATCTTCGCGGGATTCTATTTCTTTTTTGCTCATCTTTAGAGTAAGGTTATTAATATTAATAGCAAATTCGCCACTAAACTAACAATAAGTAGCCAGAAAGCAAATTTTCTATTTGTACCTGCCAACAAAGCCGCATTGTATCCCATACACAATGAAACGCAAATAGTTAATTCTATTCCTGATAGTAGCGATGTACCTTGGGCCAAAACGGTCATTGCCGCCACAGAACCAATACAACTGTTTAAAATAATACTTAAGGGAATATACATATAATAGTCATGCTCAAATTGTGCTTGCCAATGTTTTAAAGAAAGAGTTTTCATACTATAAATAGGGTTTTGATTTTTAAAGCGTAAATTTACAACGCGAAACAGGCCCTATTTTATGAGGCTAATCATAAAGCTATGATTCCAGAAAATTTACTTTTAGACTACAATGCAACCCTTGAAACTATTGATGCTTCAGAAGTAATTCTACACGAAAAAAAACGCGCCGACCACTATTTTCAGGTGAAATCGGGAGAGGTAAAAATGTACAACCTCAACGATCAGGGAAAGGAATTTGTGCAAGGCATTTTCTATAAAGGTGAAAGTTTTGGCGAACCACCTTTATTCGGCGATTTTAAATATCCGGCTTCAGCAGCGGCAGTTAAAAAAACCGAACTGTATAAGCTCAGCAAAACCAACCTTTTTGAACTCCTAACCCACAATCCAGAAATACATCTAAAATTTACCAAGGCCATGGCCAAACGGCTATTTTATAAAGCAACTATTTTAAAGGAAATCTCGGTACATACACCAGAACATCGCATTTTGGCGCTAATAGATTTATTAAAAAAGAAATACGGCGACGAGACACTCTTTCAAGTAGAATTAACGCGGCAGCAAATTGCAGATTTAACCGGGCTTCGCGTTGAGACGGTGATTCGCGCTATAAAACAACTGGAACAGGATGGCGAATTAAAACTTATTAAACACAAAGTTTTCCGTTAAAAATGTCCAAACAATATAGGAACAAAACATTAAAAAATAACTAATTTCAAATTAATTAGATTGTTATTTCGCTCTTATCTTTCTACTAAAAAATCTAACTTCGCACTATGATAAAAGTGGTTTTATTAGGCTTCGGAAACGTAAATAGCCATTTGCTTAAAGCTTTTAATAAAAGTGATGAAATATCTGTGGTTCAGATTTTTAATAGAAATTACATTAAAATGATTTCGCCATTTTCAGCTATCTCATTTACCGATTCAATTTCAGAAATTGCCAATGCCGATATTTATATCATCGGCATTCCGGACGATGCAATTTCTAACTTTTCTGCAAGCTTACACTTTAAAAACAAATTGGTTGTGCATACTTCCGGCGGCGCGGCTATGGATGTACTTTCGTCTAAAAATAGGCGCGGCATATTTTATCCGTTGCAAACATTTTCAAAACAACGCAGTGTAGATTTTACAAATATTCCTATTTGTATTGAGGCTGAAAACCCACAAGATTTAGATTTGTTGCAACAGTTGGGAAGTGTTATTTCAAAAAATGTGAAAATTATTTCTTCTGAAAAAAGAACAAAATTGCACCTTGCGGCAGTTTTTGTGAATAATTTTGTAAACTATTTATACCAAATTGGAAGTGAAATTGTAACAAAAGAAGATTTGCCATTTGAACTTTTAAAACCTCTTATTGCTGAAACCGCCCTTAAAATTGAAACCCTTTCTCCCAAAGAGGCCCAAACCGGACCCGCAAAAAGAAACGACAACAAAACAATTGAAAAACATTTACATTTACTGGAAGATAATGACTTTAAAGATTTTTATAAATTATTTACAAAAGCATTACGAGAGAGATAAAAAGTTGTCGCAAACTCACAAAAATCCTTTAAACTGTAATTGCTAAATAGCGCGAAATAAAATTGGAAGCATAATCCATTTTGTAAAATAATAGTCTAAAAACGCACCCATGAGCTACAAAGAATATTTAAATCACATTACAACCTTTATTTTTGATATAGACGGCGTATTAACCGATGGCACTATACAAGTAAACACCCAAGGCGAAATGTTCCGAACTATGAATATTAAAGATGGTTACGGTTTAAAAACCGCTGTGGAGCAAGGCTTTAACGTTTGTATAATTTCGGGTGGCACGAATGAGGGCGTTCGGATTAGACTTCAAAATCTAGGAATAAAAGATATTTTTTTAGGTGCGCATCAAAAAACCGAAATTTTAGAGACATACCTAAAAAACAATAATATAAAACGCGAAAACACTTTGTACATGGGCGACGATCTGCCAGATTTTGAAATTATGCAGGAAGTTGGTTTACCCACCTGTCCGCAAGATGCGGTACCTGAAATTAAAACCATTTCAAAATACGTTTCGCACAAAAAAGGTGGAAAAGGTTGCGTTCGCGACGTAATTGAACAAGTGCTGAAAGTACAAAACAAATGGCAGATAAGTAAAGGCGTTAGTGCCAAATACGATTAAGCCAATTCTAAAAAGAAGTGCTGCAAAATTGAAATTATCACCTTGAAATATTTAAACCTTATTCGCTATCAAAATCTGCTATTTATTGCATTAGTGCAGATTTTTATAAAATTTGGCCTTTTTATTCCTTTTGGCGCTACCACTGTTTTAGACAATCTGCATTTTGCCTTCCTAGTTTTTGCAACCCTTTGTATTGCCGCGGCAGGAAATATTATCAACGACCTATACGATGTGGAAATTGATAAAATCAACAAACCTAATAAGGTGCTGATTGGCGAAAAAGTTTCTGAAAAGAACGCCAATAGACTTTTTATAGTTTTAAATATACTTGGCGTGGCAATTGGTTTTTATCTCGCGAACAGTATTCTAAAGCCAAGTTTTGCAGCGCTTTTCGTCGCAATTTCTGCACTTCTTTATTTATATGCTTCCTATTTAAAAGGGATATTGCTCTTGGGAAATTTTACCATTTCAATCTTGGTGGCTATGAGCTTGATAATCGTTCCTATTTTCGATTTGCTTCCAGCAGTAACACAGCAAAACCAAACTACACAAGCTACTGTTTTTACAATTGTTTTGCACTATGCCCTGTTTGCATTTTTCAGTAATTTAATTCGCGAAATAGTAAAAGATCTACAAGATATTAACGGCGATAAAAAAGGCGGTAAAAACACATTAGCTATTGCTATTGGCAGAAAGCGAACAGTAACAATTGTTTTTGTTTTAGGGGTAATTTTGGTCTTTGGCGTGGTATTTTATATGTATGAAAACTTGTATAATTCGCAAGCCATTTTATTGTATTTTCTTTTTGCCATTGTGGGACCATTGCTTTATTTCTGCATTAAAGCGTGGGATGCCAAAACTACCAGTAACTATGCTTTTCTGTCGGCGCTTTTAAAAGTTATTATGTTTTTGGGAATATGTTCCATTCCGTTGTATCAATTTGTAATTTTGAAATAACAACACATCCAATAGTGCATTAACTTGGACACGTTGGAAAAAAAATACAGTACGATGAAATTTAAGGAAGTCACGCTTTACACATCTCAAATTGAGCTTCAAAACACGTTTTATACCGAAGTACTGGGATTAAAAAATATCACGGACACTAAAAATATAATTTCTTTTAAAGTGAGAAACACCCATATTAAATTCGTAAAATGCAACTCCTCGCACCCCTATCACTTCGCGTTTAATATTCCGTCAAACAAAACTAATGAAGCTTTAGAATGGTTAAAAAAGCGAGTGGAAATTCAAAAAGACGGCCAAGCCGAAATTGTTGATTTTCCCGCCTGGAACGCAAAATCTATCTACTTTTACGATGCCGATAAAAACATACTCGAATTTATTGCCCGAAAAAATTTAGTCAATAAAACGGTGCAACCGTTTAGCGCGGAGGCCTTGCTGGAAATTTCAGAAATAGGCATTGCAACTAACCAATTTAAAGAAAAATTTACTCATTTAACTTCAGAACTGGGGTTGCGAAAATTTGGCGGCGGTGAAGCCATTTTTAGCGCCATTGGATCTGAACGGGGCCTTTTTATTTTAATAGACAAATTGCAAAAAGATTGGTTTCCTACAAACGACAAGGCTTTTTCGGCAGATTTTCAAACAATTTTTGAAGTGGAGCAAAAAACCATACGTTTAACATTTAAAAACGACACAATTACTTACGAATATTTATAGCCTTAGCTTGCAAAAACAACTGCCACAACTTTCAGAATTCGCATCTTTGCAGAAGTGTGCTATTTAAGGAAATATAAAATTTAAATTATTGAAATGCTTCGCGAAAAATTAAAAAATTACAACATCATCCTCGCTTCCGGATCGCCGCGCAGACAGGCTTTTTTTAAGGAGTTAAGTATTGATTTTACCATTTGTGTAAAAGAAGTAAACGAAACATATCCACCGGCTTTACAACGTTCGGACATTACTGATTTCCTTTCAAGACTGAAGGCTTCGGCTTTTTTGAATTTACGTGAAAACGATATTTTAATCACCAGCGACACTATTGTTTGGAAAGATAAAATTGCCCTCGGAAAACCAAAAAATTTTGAAGAAGCCAAGCAAATGCTTCAAAATTTGAGTGGCCAAATGCACGAAGTAATTACATCTGTTTCTTTTACTTCAAAAAATTTTCAGACAACGGTAAACGATATAACTAAGGTTTGGTTTAAACCGCTTTCGGAAGCAGAAATCAACTTCTATATAAAAACCTATAAACCCTTTGACAAAGCGGGAAGCTACGGTATTCAGGAATGGATTGGCTACATTGGCATCGAAAAAATTGAAGGTTGTTATTTTAATGTAATGGGGTTGCCCACCCGACTTGTTTACAAAACGTTAACCGAAATTGCCGCCCGTTGAATTTGTGTATTTTTGTATAAAATGCATCACTATGAATTTTTTTAGGATTCTACCTTATATTGCTTTTCTAATTTTGTTAATTGGCTGTAATTTTTCCGAAGAAAAAGGCGATACAAAAAAGAATGTTCTCAAAAAAGCGAAATCGAAAACAATAGAGCCACGTTCGGTTTCCAAAGATTTTAAAACCTATTGGTTTAGCGGTACGGCCGAAATTACTTCGTATAGTTTAATGCAAGAGCGCTACGGCGAAATTCGCGAAGGCACAGCGGTAAACATTTTTGTTTCTGAAGATTTTCTACCCGATGCTCAGGTAAAAGCAAACAATTATTCAGATAAAAATGTTTCAGTTTTAAAACTAAATCAAATGAAGCGTTTTAACACCGGCATTTATCCCTACGCTATCATGACCAGCACTTTTAACCCTATTTCGGAAAAGGAACACGCGTTAAAAATTACAAATAGCGTGCAGGAATGGTGCGGCCAAGTGTATATGCAACTCAACAACCGAGATAATTTTGAAATTGAAAGTCATTCGTATTTTCAAGGCGAAGCAGACCAAAAAATAACCTTGCCAAAAACGTATTTAGAGAACGAACTTTGGAACCTGATACGAATAAATCCTGAAGAATTACCAACGGGTGATGTTATGATTATACCTTCGTTTGAATATTTACGACTTCGACATAAAGAAATAAAACAGCACAATGCTTTTGCCAGTTTAAAACAGGGCGACTCATTAACCAGTTACACCTTAAATTACCCCGATTTACAACGGCAATTGATGGTGTTTTTTAACAGTACTTTTCCGTATGAAATTGAAAAATGGGAAGAGATAAACGCCGCCGACCAAAACGATACTTTACGACTCAAAACCACAGCTACAAAATTAAAGCGTATTAAAATTGATTATTGGACCAAAAATGGCAACGAGCACCTTGGTCTTCGCGACACACTTAAATTGAAATAAGAAAAACTTGAAATGATAAATTTAAAAGAATTTTACCCAGAGCTGCTAGAGTCTGCAATCCTAATAGCGGCATTAATGCTATTGCGCTTAATACTAAAACGCACCGTGCGCAACTTTGCAAAAAAAATAGAAAGACTGGAGCATCGCACCGGTCTTATCATGAAACACGTAGATTTTGCCGTATTCTTTTTAATTGTTCTGGGCTTTATTATAATCTGGGGGCTGGATTTTGAAAATCTCGGGATTGTTATGTCGTCGGTTTTTGCGGTAATAGGGATTGCATTCTTTGCACAATGGTCTATTCTTAGCAACATTACCAGCGGGGTAATTATGTTTTTTACCTTTCCGTATAAAATTGGCGATTATATTAAAATACACGATAAAGAAGCGCCCTTGGAAGGTCTAATTGAGGACATTAAAACATTCCACGTAATATTGCACACTAAAGACAACGAAATAGTAACCTACCCAAATAGTATGATGCTGCAAAAAGGTGTGAGTATTATTAAAGTTGAAGAATTCTACGAGCAACAACACGAACTCGATAAAAATAAGGAAGTGCTGCCCCACGATTAATTTTTACAAATAAGTATCTTTGAAGGGTTTTTGAGTAATTTAGTCCTATTGTTGTATGCATAAACTAGTTTTCCTTCGCTTTTTACTTTTATTTATCACCGTATCTATTAGCGCGCAAGCACCCAAAAAACCTACTGCTTCCGAAATTTACCACAATCTTCAGAAACTTAATTTTATTGGGTCGGCACTTTATATTGCGGCACATCCCGATGACGAAAATACGCGACTTATTTCTTATCTGGTCAATGATGTTCACGCAAATACAGCATATCTTTCCATTACGCGAGGCGACGGTGGCCAAAATTTAATTGGACCTGAATTACGCGAATTGTTGGGTGTAATCCGCACCCAAGAGTTACTTGCCGCTCGTAAAACAGACGGCGGTGAGCAATTCTTTACCCGGGCAAACGATTTTGGGTATAGCAAAAACCCCGAAGAAACTTTTGAATTTTGGACGAAGAACGAAGTGCTGAGCGATGTGGTAATGACCATTAGAAAGTTTAAGCCAGATATTATAGTTAACCGTTTTGACCATCGCAGTCCGGGCAGTACACACGGCCATCACACGGCTTCGGCGATGTTAAGTGTTGAAGCTTTTGACGTGGTTGGCGATGCTTCAAAATTTACCAAATCTGCCGAAAACTTCGGCGTTTGGAAACCCAAAAGATTATTTTTTAATACCTCTTGGTGGTTTTACGGAAGCCAAGAAAAATTTGAGAAGGCCGACAAAACCAATCACGTTTCTGTAGAAACGGGCAACTTTTTTCCTGCGCTCGGACTTTCAAATGGCGAGATAGCTTCACTAAGCCGTAGTATGCACAAATCGCAAGGATTTGGCAGCACCGGATCCCGCGGAAGCGAAACAGAATATTTAGAAATTTTAAAAGGCAGCAAACCCGCTGACAACAATTTATTTGAAAGTATTAACACCAGTTGGACCAGACTTGAAGGCGGAGAAAAAATTGGGGAGATATTAAATCCGTTGGAAGAAAATTTCAGTTTTAAAGATCCGTCGCAAATGTTGCCGCAATTGCTTAAAGCCTATCCGTTGGTTTCAAATTTGAAAGATGCGCATTGGCGAAATATTAAATTAAAACAATTAAAGCAACTAATTTTAGATTGTGGCGGTATTTTTATTGAAGCCGTTGCTGAAAAAAATGCAATAAACCCGAATGAAGATTTTAAAGTAAACATTGAAGCTATTAATCGCGGAGATGGTATTGTTTCCATACAATCCGTGAAAAATACGAAAGGTAAAACACTATGGGATACTGCTGAAAATCTTCCCTTCAACGAAAAGAAAAATTTTGAAATAACAGTAAATTCTGGGAATAACACTCCACTTTATTCCTCACCCTATTGGCTAAACGAGAAAGGTTCAGTTGGTATGTACGCTGCTCCGGAAGCTTTAATAGGCCTGCCCGAAACCCCTGCTTTGGAAAAAGTTGTTTTTGAACTTCAATTTGAAAATATTACAGTTCCTTTTACAAAAAATGTAATCTACAAATATAACGACCCTGTAAAGGGCGAAGTCTATAGACCGTTAGAGGTTCTACCAGAAGTTACCGCTTCCCTACCCGAAAAAGTGTTGATTTTTGCCAGCAATGAACCGGAAGATGTTTCGGTAATTGTTCGCGCGGGGAAGGATGCAATTTCTGGAAATGTGCGTTTACAACACCCCGACGGATGGATTGTTGAACCGTTGCAGCAAAGCTTTCAACTAACACGAGCCGGCGAAACAAAAACTTTTAAATTTAAGGTTACTCCACCACAGGGACAAAGCGAAGGTTATTTAAAAACGAATGTACTTGCCGAAGGCAAAACTTTTAATAAAGAATTAGCGGTTATTGATTATGAACATATTCCGTACCAAAGTGTGTTGTTGCCTTCAGAAGCCAAGGTTGCAAAAATAGATATTCAGAAAAAGGGAGAAAATATAGGCTATATAAACGGCGCCGGTGATGCCATTCCTGAAAGCTTAAAGCAAATTGGCTATTCGGTTTCTACTATTGATCCGTTGAATATTTCGGCAGAAAACCTGCAACCATTTGATGCAATTGTAATAGGAATTCGTGCTTACAACACTGTTCCCGAGCTCGCGTTTGCGCAAACTGCCTTAAATAATTACGTAGAAAACGGGGGAACTATTGTAGTTCAGTACAATACAAGCCGCGGCTTGGTTTCTGAAAGTTTTGCACCCTATTCACTACAACTTTCACGGGACCGAGTAACCGATGAATTTTCGGAAGTTGAAATACTAGCGCCAGAAAATCCGTTACTAAACACACCCAATAAAATCACTCAAAAAGATTTTGAAGGATGGGTACAGGAACGCGGCTTATATTTTCCCGATAAGTGGGCAAAGGAATTTACGCCAATTTTAGGGATGAATGATACAGGTGAAGTTCAAACAAAGGGCTCGCTATTAGTGGCAAAGTACGGCAAAGGATATTATATTTATACGGGCTTGAGTTTTTTTCGCGAACTTCCAGCGGGTGTACCCGGAGCCTATAGGTTGTTTGCAAATTTGCTTTCAATTGGAAAATAATTTATAAAATGGTGACTGAAGAAAAACAAAAATTTGTCTGGAAATGGAGCTATACCCTTGTACTCCTATTTAATACAGTATATATTTATCTGTTTTATTTACTAATGCAAAACTTCGCATAAATGCAGCAGATAGACTGGATTGTTTTAATAGGAACACTACTCTTTATTGTGCTTTACGGCACATGGAAATCGCGGCAACAAAAGGACGTTGGCGACTATTTAAAAGGGGGCAATACTGCGCATTGGTGGACCATCGGGTTAAGCGTAATGGCCACCCAAGCCAGCGCCATCACCTTTCTATCAACGCCCGGTCAGGCTTTCCACGACGGGATGGGGTTTGTGCAATTTTACTTTGGATTGCCCATTGCCATGGTTATTATTTGTTTGGTTTTTATACCAATTTATCACAAATTAAATGTTTACACTGCCTACGAATATCTTGAAAGTAGGTTCGATAAAAAAACCCGTACCCTCACAGCTATATTGTTTTTAATTCAGCGAGGGCTTGCTTGTGGCATTACCATTTTTGCACCCTCAATTATCCTTTCGGCCGTATTGGGCTGGAATTTGATTTATTTGAATATCATCATTGGCGTGCTCGTAATTATTTACACAGTAAGTGGCGGCACAAAAGCTGTAAGCGTTACTCAAAAGCAGCAAATGGCGGTAATATTTTTCGGGATGTTTGTAGCTTTTCTTTTAATTCTAAATTATTTACCGCTCGATATAACTTTTACCAAGGCGTTGGAAATAGCGGGTGCCAATGGCAAAATGGACATCTTGGATTTTTCATTCGATTTTGATAATCGCTACACCTTTTGGAGTGGAATAATTGGTGGAACATTTTTAGCCCTTTCCTATTTCGGCACCGATCAAAGTCAAGTTCAACGTTATCTTTCGGGCAGAAGTGTAAAGCAAAGCCAGATGGGGTTGATAATGAATGGCTTATTAAAAGTGCCAATGCAATTCTTTATTTTATTAGTGGGAATAATGGTATTTGTATTTTATCAGTTTAACAGCTCTCCGCTCCACTTTAATCCTTCTGCGGTAAAGGATGTGAAGAGTTCAGAATACGCAGGCGAATACAAAGCTTTAGAGCTAAAAAAAGATGCTCTGGACCAACAGCTGGCTGCGTCGCAAATAGATTATTCAAGAGCGCAATCTGCTGTTGAAAAGCAGACTATTGCAGAAGAAATAAAACGTTTAAACCAAAGTGAACAGCAACTACGAGACACCTCTGTATCGTTAATAAAAAAAGCCAATCCAAATGCCGAAACCAACGACAAGGATTACGTTTTTATTCATTTTATTTTAGAAAATTTACCCCGTGGTTTAATTGGCTTGCTTTTGGCGGTAATACTAAGTGCGGCTATGTCATCAACCGCCTCCGAGCTAAATGCCTTGGGAAGTACTACCACCATAGATTTATATAAAAGAAACGTTCCCGGCAAACGAGAAAAACATTATGTTGCCGCCTCACGGGGTTTTACTCTTTTATGGGGTATTATTGCCATAGGTGTAGCCTGTACTGCAAATTTATTCGACAATCTAATTCAGTTGGTGAATATTATTGGCTCCATATTTTACGGTAATGTTTTGGGTATTTTCCTTCTGGCCTTTTTTATAAAATACGTACGCAGTAAAGCCGTTTTTATTGCGGCCTTAATAACACAAATTATCATAATTTATTTTTGGTATATAGACCTGATGCCCTATTTATGGCTCAATTTAGTGGGTTGTGCCTTGGTTATGGGTATTGCAGTACTATTGCAAATTATGCTGCCAAAAAACAATGGCGATACAGTTGTGGCACAGGAAGTTTAAATTAACTGTCTGAAATATAAACCGCGTCGCAGAAATTTATATTTTCTTAATTGGGAGCGGTAGTAGATGTAATTTAAATCCACCTTAAATAACCCTAATGATTTTCGTTGAATTTTTAAAGTCTGTATAACTGCATCCAAGAATAAATAAGTAATAAAAGACTTACCCGTAAAGCGCTAATACACGTATATATACAAAATTATCGTTTTGCGCCTTCAGGGAATTGAACCTTATCGGGAGATGCGTTTAATACTGGCAAGGCATGTTTTAAAATACGGTTTCTACGACCAGTTGTATCTTCGGGCTCCACAGGATAGGAAATAACTGCTTCCATCCAAGCATTTGCATTTATTCTAAAATAAACCGCTGGCTGCCATTTTTCATATTTTTGAGCTTCCAACTGGGGGTAACGATTCTTAAAATCGGTACGTGCAGCCGTTAATAATGAATCTTCCACAAATTGCAAATCGCTAGTGTATGCAACCTGAACAGGCGTTTCATTCCAAATAAATGGTACTTCAGAACCCGAATAATTAATTACTTCTTCTCTTAAGATTAAACTATTGGGAAATCGAATTATCCTACCACTTCGTCTATCGTTTACCAAATAATCGCCACTACATTCCAAAATCGAGGTATCTAAATAACTAATTTCTACTACATCGCCTCGAAACCCCTTAATTTGAATTCGATCGCCCACTAAATATGAGCGCCTAAATATTAAATAAACCCATGCAATAAATGAGGTTATGGGAGCTTGCAATGCAAAACCCACCACTAATGAAAACAATCCGAAGCTTACTATGGACGCGTAAAAACTTTCGAATAAAAATGAAATTACAACGGTAAAACTGAATACAATAGACAGAAATCTAATAATTCGCAATAAATTATACCTGTCGCCTTCTAGATGTGTTTTATTGTTTACAACCTTCGAAATAATTCTACTTATTAAAAAGATTAAACCAATTAAAAATAAACTTAAACTCAGTTTTTTTAGAAAGGGAATATACTCGTCATAAGCGTCAAAAAAATCTAAATCCAATAAATAATGAATGGCAATTAGCAGTACGGTCATTATTCCATAAATTGCAATCCATTGATTATCATTCCTCTTTTTCATAATACTTAAGTGCTATATTTATAAAGTTTAAAAAATACAGCAATTTAAATTAATAGCATATCTTCAACATAAAATTTTATTGGTTAATTTAGGTATTTGAAAGTTTCAATTTAATTTTTTCATTTTAAAATCCAACTTCTTTTAAAAAATCAATCTGTGTTTAATAAATAATTTGATGATAAAAACGAGAATAGCAAACAGCAACGATTTTGATGGTATTTTGGCACTTCAGCAAAAATATCTGTTTGGCAATTTAAGTGAGAGCGAACGAAAAAACGGTTTTGTAACAACGCCTTTTACGAGGCTTCAATTAGAAGAAATTTGCAAACAAAATGGAATTTTTGTAGCCGAAAACGCAAGCAAATGCATTGTTTCCTACGTTTTCGCAGGAAGCTGGACGTATTTTAAACAATGGGAAATTTTTAGATTTATGATTTCGCGTTTCCCCGAGCTTTCCTTTCAAGGCGTTGCAATTACTACCGAAAACAGTTTTCAATACGGCCCCATTTGTATTGCTGAAAAATATAGAGGAAGCGGATTGTTAAATAAGATTTTTGAAGAAATGCGGATTGAGTTTTATAAAAAATACCCCATTTCCATTACCTTTATAAACAAAGTAAATACAATTTCGGAAAAAGCGCACACCTTAAAATTAGGCTGGGAAATAATAGACGAGTTTCAGTTTAATAACAACAACTATATAGGCTTAGCCTTTAATATGAAAAACTCCGTGCTTACGTAAAAAGTACAGAAGTACAGAAAATTATTCAACCTTTAATCTTAGTGCTTCAGGCGAATCGGTTTTTATTCCTATTAGGCCGTACTTTGTTTCTCCTGGGTTTATAAGCATGCCATTTAAATCGTAAATCATTAGTTCAGATTTAAAATTTGAATTGGCAGAACTGGCTGCCAATAAGTTTCCTGCTGCTAAGCCAGGGCCCAAAACCACCCCTACCGGAAAGGACCAATTAGTTTCTTGAACTCCGTAAGGGTTCGTTTCTGTAGTGTACAAGTTTAAAGGGGTAAGCAATAAAAACAGCAAATAGGAAGCGGGACTCTGTTTCAGTTTTTTAAACACTCGGTCGTTTTCCATTACAGGTACTTCGGTGCCATTGGCGTAAACCAATTTTACATCTCTCCCAAACATTAAACTTTTATCAGATTCGTTGGTAACTTTTATTGCGACCAATTTTACTCCCTTCTTTACTTCGTTCTTTTCATATTTTTTATAAAGAAGATCGTATTTATATTCCAATTTCACCCCTTTTTCAACAGTATTGGAAAGAAAGTTTATAGTTTTGGGTTGAATTGTTTTGTACCCTGATGCGCAACTGGTAAGTGAAATTACCACAAGAAGGAGTAAGGTAATTTTTAAGAATTTCATAGGTTAGGATTTTGTATTGAGGCTCTTTTTAGAAAGTTGCTAAAGTAGAGGATTTTTTTTAAAAACGATAATGTTATTTTTTAAAAATTAATTTAGAAATCCGATTGTTACCAGATGCAAAAGCTAGGGTATCATTTACAAATTCAATTGCAAAAAATCCTTCTTTCGAAAGTTGTTTCCAACTTTTTCCGCCATTGCCGCTAAAAGAAATTCCGGGCGAACCTACGGCAACAATCCCCTGCCCTTCCGTACCGGGAATATATTTAACGGCAGAACGATATCCAGGTTCCTTGCCGTTGGCAATCAACTTCCAGGTTTTACCACCGTTTTTGGTTATGGCTTTGTTGCCCTCGTTAAAGGCTTTATCTTCCCAGTTTCCGCCGAAAATAATACCGTTTTTTTCGTCTAAGAAATCAATACTGTAAATACCGGTCATTGTTCTTCCCTGAACAATAGGTGTATTAAAAATTTCCCAGGTTTTCCCTTTGTCGGCAGTGTGCATTACGCGCGATTTTTTTCCACCAGTGGCTACCCAAGCGTGGTCGCCAAAAATAGCAATATTGCTATTACTCGCTGCAAAAGCTGCTTCGCCATTTTCAACTCTTGGGAGGGTTTCGCATGAAATTTTTTGCCATGAATTACCGCCATCGCGGGTTATAATTACCGACATACAATTTTCAACAGGATCGCCAATGGCAATGCCATCGGTATCGTTCCAAAATTTCATGGAATCGTAAAAAACCCGTTCTCCTTTTTCCGTGTAAACTTCTTCAATATTGGTGGCTTCGGTACCGTTAAAACCTATTTTATATAACACTGCAGGATTAGAAATGCTCAATACAAAAACGGCTTCATTAGTAGCTGCAATTGAACGAAAATGCAACAAGGAATCGCCGTATTTAATATTTGCCAGTTTGGGAGTATCGCCGTCAATTAGTCCTACTTTACCTTTATCTGCTGCAAACCACACCCTATTTTCGTCTAACGGCTCAATAGCGCGAATGCTTAAACTATCAATAAAAACAGGGGTTATTTCAACTGAATTAATTTCAACTTTAGATTTATTCGTACAGGAAATAAAGCCCAAGAGGGCTAAAAATACAAGTAAAAGACGCATAGTTTCATTTTTTGCCAAAAGTAACAATAACTTTAAATTTGGGAAGGTTAATTTGTGATTCGTTGATTGGTAATTCGCTCTTGGATAATTCGGTTAATTCCGATTGGGTCGTGAAAAAACAGCGGTGGATTGCATGATTATCGATTTAGAAAACGTTTTCGATTTTAAATTCGATTTCAATTTCGATTTAAAAAGATACCTTTGCAACCGCAAAACGCACATAATGAAACTACACAGAAATTTGGTATTCGCCACCATAGATTCACTTCACTTGATTTTTAACGAAAACAAGCAGGCCGATAAAGTACTTAAAAACACCCTAAAACGCGATAAACGATGGGGTGCGCGCGATCGTGCCTTTATAGCCGAAACCACTTACGACATAGTGCGCTGGAAACGCCTATATGCCGAAATTGCTGAAGTTCGCGAACCCTTTGACCGTTCAAATCTTTTTAGGCTGTTTACCGTTTGGGCCACTTTAAATGGTATTGCAATCCCAGATTGGAAACAATTTGAAGATACCCCAACACGCCGAATTAAAGGTAGGTTCGACGAGCTTTTAAAAACAAGAAAAATGCGCGAATCTATCCCAGATTGGTTGGACGAATTGGGCGAAAAAGAATTGGGCAAAAAATGGGACAAAGAAATAGCCGCTTTAAACAAACAAGCCGATGTGGTTTTGCGTGTAAATACCTTAAAAACCACCGTAGAAGCTCTAAAAAATGAATTAGCCGACTTAGAAATTGAAACCGAAATTTTAAAGGAATATCCGCACGCCTTAAAACTAAAGGAACGCGCCAATGTATTTACCACAGATGCCTTTAAAAATGGTCTTTTTGAAGTACAGGATGCCTCTTCGCAAAAGGTGGCAGAAATACTTGATCCGCAACCAGGACAACGCGTAATTGATGCGTGTGCAGGGGCTGGCGGTAAAAGTCTTCATATCGCTACAATGATGGAGAACAAAGGCCAGTTAATTGCAATGGATATTTATGAAAATAAGCTGAACGAATTAAAACGTAGAGCGCGAAGAAACGATATTTTTAATATTGAAACCCGGGTGATTGATTCTACAAAAGTGATTAAAAAATTAATTGAAAAAGCCGATAAGGTTTTAATAGATGCGCCGTGCTCGGGCTTAGGGGTATTGCGAAGAAATCCCGATGCAAAATGGAAACTTCAACCTGAATTTATGGATAAAATCCGCGATACCCAAAAAGAGCTGCTCGATAGCTACTCGCGAATGGTAAAACCTGGCGGACAATTGGTTTACGCGACCTGTTCTATACTTCCCTCCGAAAATGAATTGCAGGTAAAGGCATTTCTTAAACGAGACGAGGGAAAAGATTTCACCCTTTTTAGAGAAGAGAAAATAATGCCGAGCAAAAGCGGTTTTGACGGATTTTATATCTCGCTTTTACAGCGAAAGGAGTAACCCATTAAAAACAGAATGTTTTAAAGGAGCGGGAAAATACCTGCTCCTTTTTTATTTCTGCAAAATTAGAAGATAACCATCGTTTTGTATTTGCTAGTAAAGAAATTGAACTGATTATTTTATACATATAAATAACAGGGTCTGTATTTTTTATGATTAAAATTCCTTCAGAATTGTTTACTTTTGCACCTTCAAAAATCACCAAATATTAAAAAGAATGATTCACTTTTTTGGGAACGTTGAAACCACGGTTTTTGCAGTCCAAACCCACGGCAATATTTCAGAAGAAAACACTAAAAAGTTAGTGTGGCTTTTTGGCAACCAACCCAAAATAGCGCAATCCGTCCTGTTTATAAACGCGACGGATTTTTTTATTGGCCCGCGTGCCGCAATGGTTACTCCCTGGAGCACCAATGCCGTGGAAATTACCCAGAATATGGGTATTCCCGGAATAATTAGAATTGAAGAATTTCACAACAGCACGATAGAGAAAGATACTTTTGACCCTATGCTGTCGCAGAAATTTAAGCAATTGGACCAAGATATTTTTGATATCCATTTGCAGCCCGAGCCTGTTTTGGAAATTGAAAATATTTCGGAATACAACGAAAAAGAAGGCTTGGCATTAAATGCCGAAGAAGTTGAATACCTTGAAAACCTTTCAAAAAAATTAGAAAGAAATTTAACCGATAGTGAAGTTTTCGGGTTTAGTCAAGTTAATAGCGAGCATTGCCGCCACAAGATTTTTAATGGTGTTTTTGAAATTGACGGCAAGGAAATGCCCTCTTCCCTATTTAAATTAATTAAAAAAACTTCGGCTGAAAACCCGAACGATATTGTTTCGGCATATAAAGATAACGTGGCTTTTGTAAAAGGCCCCAATGTAAAGCAATGGGCGCCAAAAAGCGCAGACAAACCCGATTGGTACGAAGAAAAGGATTTTGAGAGTGTTATTTCACTTAAAGCCGAAACGCACAATTTTCCAACTACTGTAGAGCCTTTTAACGGTGCCGCTACGGGCAGTGGGGGCGAAATTCGTGACCGACTGGCCGGAGGAAAAGGTTCGTTGCCATTGGCGGGAACTGCAGTTTATATGACCTCCTACTCGCGTTTAAATGAAGAGCGCCCTTGGGAAACGGGAATGAAAGAACGCGATTGGCTTTACCAAACGCCGCTCGATATTTTGATAAAAGCCAGTAACGGCGCATCAGATTTTGGAAATAAATTTGGACAGCCATTAATTGCCGGTTCGGTACTCACTTTTGAGCACGAAGAAGATGCTCGAAGATTAGGCTTCGATAAAGTTATAATGCTTGCGGGTGGAATTGGCTACGGCAAAGCGAGCCAAGCCATAAAAGATAAGCCTAAAGAAGGCGATAAAATTGTTGTTTTAGGCGGTGATAATTACCGAATTGGAATGGGTGGCGCCGCGGTTTCTTCGGCAGATACGGGTGAATTTCACAGTGGTATTGAGCTAAACGCAATACAACGAAGCAATCCCGAAATGCAAAAACGCGCCGCAAACGCAATCCGTGCTATGGTGGAAAGTGAGGTAAATCCGATAGTTTCTATTCACGACCACGGTGCTGGTGGGCATTTAAATTGCTTAAGCGAATTAGTTGAGGACACCGGCGGGCGTATTGAACTGGACAAACTCCCCATTGGCGACCCAACCCTATCTGCAAAGGAAATTATGGGCAACGAGAGCCAAGAGCGTATGGGCTTGATTATTAATGACGCGCATATTCAACAACTGCAAAAGGTGGCAGAACGCGAACGTTCTCCAATGTACGAGGTGGGACAAGTAACTGGCGATCAACGTTTCTGTTTTGAGAACGAAAAGGGTGAAAAACCAATGGATTTCGCTTTGGAAGATATGTTTGGCAGCTCACCAAAAACTGTAATGGTTGATAAAACCATTAATAGAAATTATAAAAACGCGGCTTACGATGTTTCAAAAATAAAAGAATACGTTGCACAAGTGCTTCAATTGGAGGCAGTGGCTTGCAAAGATTGGCTTACCAATAAAGTAGATCGCTGCGTTACCGGACGAGTTGCCAAACAACAAACTGCCGGGCCGTTGCAATTACCGTTAAACAATTGCGGCGTCATGGCGTTGGATTATCACGGAAAAGAAGGCGTTGCCACTTCAATAGGTCACTCGCCATTAACCGCCTTGATTAATCCTGCAGCAGGTTCGCGCAATGCAATTACTGAATCTTTGACCAATATTGTTTGGGCACCATTAAAAGATGGTTTGAAAAGTATTTCACTTTCTGCAAACTGGATGTGGCCTTGTAACAATGAAGGTGAAGACGCTCGTTTGTATGAGGCGGTAAAGGCAGTTTCAGACTTTTCAATAGAGTTAGGCATCAACGTTCCCACTGGAAAGGATTCACTTTCCATGAAGCAAAAATACAAGGATGGCGAAGTAATTTCTCCCGGTACAGTAATTATTTCGGCAGCAGGAAATTGTAACGACATTCAAAAAGTTGTTGAGCCAGTACTGCAAAGAAACGGGGGCAGCATTTATTACATTAATATTTCACAGGACACGTTTAAATTGGGCGGTTCATCTTTTGGCCAGGTTTTGAATTCCATCGGAAATGAAGCTCCAACAGTAAAAAGTGCACAATATGTAAAAACGGTTTTTAACACATTACAGCAGTTAATTCGCGATAAAAAAATACTTGCCGGACACGATGTGGCTTCGGGTGGATTGATTACCACTTTATTGGAAATGTGTTTTGCAGATGTGAATTTGGGCGCCAATTTAGATCTTTCAGGCTTAGGTGAAAGCGATTTGGTAAAATTACTTTTTGCTGAAAATGCAGGAGTTGTAATTCAAGCTTCGGAAGATGCCTCAGTTGAAAAAATACTTGCTTCAAAAAATATAGATTTTAAAAAGATTGGAACGGTTTCAAAAAATGAAATGCTTCAATTAAAAAATAATTCCGAAGAGCTTAGTTTCAGCATTCCTGAAATGCGCGATACTTGGTATAAAACTTCGTATTTATTAGATAGAAACCAAAGCGGGGAAAAACTTGCGAAAGAGCGCTTCAGCAATTATAAAAACCAACCGTTAAATTTTGAGTTTCCGAAGAATTTCACCGGAAAGTCCTCCCCCAACCCATCCAAAGGAGGGAAGCGTCCGAAAGCAGCCGTTATTCGCGAAAAAGGAAGTAACAGCGAGCGCGAAATGGCGTATATGATGCATCTCGCAGGTTTTGATGTAAAAGATGTGCATATGACCGACCTTATTGAAGGCCGCGAAACTTTGGAAGACATAAAATTGCTCGTTGCCGTTGGTGGTTTTAGCAATAGCGATGTTTTAGGCAGCGCCAAAGGTTGGGCTGGCGCATTTTTATACAACGAAAAAGCCAATACAACTTTAAAGAATTTCTTCGCAAAAGACGATACACTTTCCCTAGGGATTTGTAATGGTTGTCAACTTTTTGTGGAGTTGGGGTTATTAAACCCCGAAGACGAAGAAAAACCAAAAATGCTTCACAATGACACTGGTAAGTTTGAATGTGTTTTTACTTCAGTAAAAATTCAGGAGAACAATTCGGTAATGCTGTCATCCATGGCGGGAAGTACTTTGGGAATTTGGTCTGCGCACGGGGAAGGGAAATTTAGTTTTCCCAAGGATGAAAACCATTATAATATAGTAGCAAAATACGGTTACGATGCATTACCAGCAAACCCCAATGGCAGTGATTTTAACACTGCAATGATGACCGATAAAACCGGACGCCATTTGGTAATGATGCCGCATTTAGAGCGTTCTACCTTTCCTTGGAACTGGGCAACCTATCCAAAAGACAGAATGAACGACGAGGTTTCACCTTGGGTTCAAGCTTTGGTGAATGCGCGGGAGTGGATTGAGAGAAAGTAAAATTCGAGAAAGATTTTAAAAACTGCTAGAATATTCAGTATCTTTAAGGAATGGCGCTATGAGCCATTCCTTTTTTATTTTAAAAGCGAAACTAAAATAATTTTGTTATTTTCACTTCCTCAACATTACTATCATGACAGAACCAAAAAGACTCTTCGACTTTCCATATTATCAACTTGAAAATTATCCACAGGAAAAGGCCCTAGTTACTAAATACAACGGTACTTGGGTTGCTACTTCTACTCAAGAATATATAGATAAAGCCAATGCCATAAGCCGAGCTTTGATACAGATGGGCGTAAAACCCAACGATAAAGTTGCGTTAATCTCCACCACCAACCGCACCGAATGGAACATTTGCGATATTGGTATTATGCAAACCGGTGCACAGGACGTACCTATTTATCCAACCATTTCGGAAACTGAATACGAATATGTGCTTAACCACAGTGAAGCTATGTATTGTTTTGTTTCCGATAAAGAAGTTTACGACAAATTAATGGCTATTAAGGCCAACGTGCCCACCTTAAAAGAGGTTTATACATTTGATGAAATTGAAGGTGCAAAAAACTGGGCCGAGGTTTTGGAGAAGGGTAAAGACGAGTCTAACCAAGACGAAGTAGAGAAAAGAAAAGAAGCTATTAACGAAGACGATGTAGCTACCTTAATATATACCTCTGGTACCACTGGCAAGCCAAAGGGCGTTATGCTCTCACATAAAAATATAGCGAGCAATGCAAAGTTTAGTGCCGAAAGATTGCCCATAGAATTAGGAAAATCGTCGGCTTTGAGTTTTCTGCCCGTTTGCCACGTTTACGAACGCATGTTGCATTATATGTACCAATATTGTGGGGTGGAACTACATTTTGCCGAATCGCTTGAAACAATTAGCGACAACCTAAAAGAAGTAAAACCCGAAGTAATGACGGCCGTACCCAGACTTTTGGAAAAAGTGTACGATAAAATCTACGCCAAAGGCGCCGAACTTACAGGAATTAAGAAAAAACTCTTCTTTTGGGCAGTAGATCTCGGACTTAAATACGAACCCTACAACGAAAACGGCTGGTGGTACGAAAGTCAGCTTAAATTGGCCAACAAGCTTATTTTTAGCAAATGGCGCGAAGCTTTAGGTGGAAATTTAAAAGCCATAGCTTCGGGTAGTGCACCGTTGCAACCGCGATTGGCACGCGTATTTAATGCAGCGCAAATTCCGGTAATGGAAGGTTATGGGCTAACAGAAACTTCTCCCGTGGTATCGGTAAACGATATGCGTAACAAAGGTTTTAAAATTGGAACCGTGGGCAGGCCTCTAAGGGAAACGGAGGTTAAAATTGCCGAAGATGGCGAGATTTTGGTAAAAGGCCCACAAGTAATGGTTGGCTATTATAAGAATGAGGAGGAAACCGAAAAAGTAATGGAAGGCGGTTATTTCCATACGGGTGATATTGGTGAAATTGACAGCGACGGCTTTTTAAAGATCACCGATCGTAAAAAAGAAATGTTTAAAACCAGCGGGGGAAAATACGTGGCTCCACAAGTAATTGAGAACGTGATGAAACAATCGCGTTTTATAGAACAAATAATGGTAATTGGCGAAGGCGAAAAAATGCCTGCCGCCCTCATCCAGCCCGATTTTGAGTTTGTAAAAGAATGGGGCGCACTAAAAAACCACAACCTACCTTCAGACCCAAAGGAATTGGTAAAGAACAAAGAAGTAATTGCCCGCATACAAGAAGAAGTAGACCATTACAACGAAAAGTTCGGGCATTGGGAAAAAGTGAAAAAGTTTGAATTAACTCCCGAGGTTTGGAGCATCGAGGGCGGACAATTAACCCCAACGATGAAAATGAAACGCAAAATAATTAAAGCGGATTATATAGATTTGTATAACAAGATTTACGAACACACCTCATAATTTAAAGTGAATTGGCTCCTCCTAATTATCGGCGGCCTCTTTGAAGTTGGCTTTGCAGCTTGCCTCGGTAAAGTAAAGGAAACCACAGGCTGGGAAGCTAAATTTTGGTTCCTTGGGTTCCTGATTTGTCTCGCCATAAGTATGGCTTTTCTTATAAAAGCATCAAAAACACTTCCCATTGGTACCGCCTATGCAGTCTGGACCGGCATTGGTGCTGTGGGAACTGTTTTAGTAGGAATTTTCTATTTTAACGAACCAGCAACTTTCTGGCGGGTTTTCTTTCTTACTACGCTAATTGCTTCCATAGTGGGATTGAAATTTGTAGCCAATTAAAGTTCCGTTAAACTATTTTCTTACCTCTACACATTTTTATATCTTTAAAAGAAAAGCTTTCTTTTTAAAATGAAAACCATTTGGACCATAGGCCATTCCACCCGTAGCATCGACGAGTTTTTAAAATTATTGACCACCTTCAATATTAAGACACTCGTTGACGTACGCCATTATCCCGGTTCCAGAAAATTTCCGCAGTACAACAAAGACAGTTTAGAAATATCACTTCCTGAAAACGGTGTTGAGTATGAACATTTGGTAGATTTAGGGGGTCGTAGAAAACCGATGCCAGACTCAAACAACGATGCCTGGCGATTAGATTCGTTTAAAGGCTATGCAGATTATATGGAAACCGAACAGTTTAAGCAAGCGTTAAAATCATTAAAGGAAATTGCCACAGTAAAACAAACCTCAATAATGTGTGCCGAAGCGGTTTGGTGGAGCTGCCATCGCTCTTTAATTGCAGATATTTTAAAAGCAGACGGTTGGAAAGTTTTGCACATTATGGGTGAAAATAATGCAACAGAGCACCCCTACACCGCCCCCGCAAAAGTGATAAATGGGAAGTTAGATTATTCGAAGGAAAAAGAAATAAAGACGTGAGACGCGATGATGTAAGACGTGAGACTCGTGTACGTATCAGATAAAGTTTACTTCTTATATATTTAATAATTAGTCCTACGTCCTAAGTCCTACAGTTTTAAGTCAAACATTTTTCACATATACTATGCGTGCATAATAAAATTTTGTATCTTTGGTTTTCCACTTTTTTCAGGAATATTAAATGCAAGAAAAACATAAAGAGAAAACCATAGATTATATACTGCGTTCTACTTGGATAAATGTTTCAAAAATGTACAATGAAGAAGCAGGAAAAAAAGGAAGCACCATGGCCACGGGTTTTGCATTAATAAGTATAGATCCGGAAGCAGGAACACCTTCTACCGCGCTCGGACCCAAAATGGGGATGGAGGCCACCAGCCTTTCGCGCACCCTAAAATCTATGGAGCAAAAGGGATTGATAACACGCAAACCCAATCCAGATGATGGACGCGGCGTGCTCATACATTTAACGCCATTCGGAAAAGAAATGCGCGAATTTTCTAAAGGTGTTGTTTTAGGTTTTGATGAAGCGGTTCAAAAAAACGTATCGACCGAAGAACTGGAAACCTTTAAAAAAGTAGCAAATACAATAAACGAATTGATAAATTCAAAAAAAATATACGAACAAGATTAGGAACTGGAGGGCAGTATTTTACGCACTGAACTCATAATATATAACTAGAAAAAATGTCAAAAAGAAGAATTAACAAAGTAGCGGTAATCGGTTCCGGAATAATGGGAAGCGGCATAGCTTGCCATTTCGCCAATATTGGTGTGGAAGTGCTTTTACTAGACATTGTTCCACGCGAACTTACAGATGCCGAAAAAAAGAAAGGGCTAACCCTGGAAGATAAAGTGGTGCGCAACCGTATTGTAAACGACGATTTGCAGAAAGCAATAAAAAGCAACCCTGCTCCACTCTATCACAAGGATTTTGCAAAACGAATTTCCACCGGAAATTTAGAAGACGATATATCGAAAGTAAAAACTGCCGATTGGATAATTGAAGTGGTAATTGAACGTTTGGATATCAAAAAACAAGTTTTTGAAAATCTAGACAAACACAGAAAGCCGGGCACGCTAATTACTTCCAATACTTCCGGTATTCCTATAAAATTTATGAGTGAAGGGCGAAGTGAGGATTTCCAGAAACACTTCTGCGGAACACACTTTTTTAATCCACCGAGATATTTAAAATTATTTGAAATTATTCCAGGTCCAAAAACTTCACCCGAAGTGTTGGAATTCCTAAATGGTTACGGTGAAAAATTTCTCGGAAAAACTTCCGTTGTCGCAAAAGACACCCCTGCATTTATAGGAAACAGAATTGGAATCTTCGGAATCCAAAGTCTGTTTCATCAAGTGAAGGAAATGGGGCTCACCATTGAAGAAGTAGATAAATTAACCGGCCCGGTAATTGGTCGTCCAAAATCCGCAACTTTCCGTACGGTAGACGTTGTAGGTTTAGACACATTGGTACACGTTGCAAAAGGTATTTATGACAACGTACCCGATGACGAGGAGCACGGCATTTTCCAAATTCCCGGTTTTATCGATACCATGATGGAAAAAAAATGGTTGGGTAGCAAAAGCGGACAAGGTTTCTACAAAAAGGTAAAAAATGACGACGGAAGTAGCGAAATTCTATCGCTTGATCTCGATACCATGGAATATCGAAAAAGCAAAAAAGCATCTTTCGGCACTTTGGAAAAAACAAAATCGGTTGATAAAGTTACAGACCGTTTTCCAATTCTTATTAAAGGTGAAGATAAAGCTGGCGAATTTTACCGAAAAAACTTCGGCGCAATGTTCGCCTATGTTTCAAAACGAATTCCTGAAATAACCGACGAGCTTTACAAGATTGATGATGCCATGAAAGCAGGTTTTGGCTGGGATAACGGTCCATTTGAAATCTGGGATGCCGTTGGCGTTAAAAAGGGAATTGAATTAATAAAAGATTTAGGGAAAGAACCAGCCGCTTGGGTTAATGAAATGCTTGACGCTGGCGTAGAGTCATTCTATACCGTAAAAGACGGAAACACCTATTATTACGATATTCCACAGAAAAAACATGTAAAAGTTCCCGGACAGGATTCGTTTATAATTTTAGACAACATCCGTAAAACTTCCGAAGTTTTTAGAAATAACGGGGTTATAGTTGAGGATCTGGGCGACGGTATCTTAAACGTAGAATTTATAAGTAAGATGAACGCCGTAGGTGGCGACGTTTTGGCTGGAATAAATAAAGCAATTGATTTGGCCGAAAAAGATTACGACGGTTTGGTAATTGCCAATAACGGCAAAAACTTTTCAGTTGGCGCCAATATTGGAATGATATTTATGATGGCCGTAGAGCAGGAATATGATGAATTGAACGCTGCGGTAAAATACTTTCAGGATACAAGCATGCGACTTCGTTATTCGTCGATTCCCGTTGTGGTTGCGCCGCACGGAATGACATTGGGCGGAGGTTGTGAGTTTACATTACACGCAGATCGTGTGGTTGCAGCAGCCGAAAGTTACATTGGATTGGTTGAGTTTGGCGTTGGGGTTATTCCCGGCGGAGGCGGTTCTAAAGAAATGGCAATGCGTGCGAGCGATACATTTATGAAAGACGATGTGGAGTTAAACAGACTTCAGGAATATTTCCTGACCATTGCAATGGCAAAAGTTTCCACTTCGGCTTACGAAGCTTACGATACGGGAATTCTTAAAAAAGGAAAAGATATCGTAATTGTTAATCAAAACAGACAAATAGCCGCAGCGAAGGAAGTAGCGCGTTTTATGGCAGATCAAGGATATACGAAACCAATACAAAGAACCGATGTAAAAGTACTCGGAAAACAGGCCTTGGGAATGTTCCTCGTAGGGACCGACCAAATGGTTGCCGGTAATTACATTAGCGAGCACGACAAGAAAATTGCAAATAAGCTTGCCTACGTGATGGCGGGTGGCGATTTAAGCGAAGCAAGTTACGTAAGCGAGCAATATTTGCTAGATCTTGAAAGAGAAGCGTTCTTGAGCCTTACGGGTGAAAGAAAGACTTTGGAAAGATTACAACATATGATTCAGAAAGGGAAACCGTTGCGTAATTAAAAAGACTTAAGACTATATGACGTAAGATATAGGACTTAAAACCCTTTAAAACTGAGGTTTAATTTGTTAATAAATATAGAAGATATGGCTGCAAAACATAATTTTAGAAAACTTACTATTTGGAATGAAGGTATTGAATTGGCGAAAGAAACATATGCCACCACTAAAATATTTCCAAAATCTGAAACTTATGGATTGTCTAATCAGATGCAGCGATGCGCAGTATCTGTACCTTCAAATATTGCAGAAGGAACTGCTAAAAGCTCCGATAAACATTTTCTTCAATATTTAGAAACAGCTTTGGGCTCAGCCTTTGAATGGGAAACACAACTAATTATATCTTATGAAATAGGATATATTTCGGAGGAAACGTTTACACATTTAGAAACTAAAATTCAGAAAATCCAAGGAATGTTAACGCGTTTTATGGAAAGTCTGTCAAATCACTAATATAAATTTAAGACTTAAAACAAAGGATTGTATAGTTTAGTCTTACGTCCTACGTCTTACCGTCTTAAGTCAAAAATTAAAACTATGAAACAAAGAACTGCTTATATTGTTAAAGCATACAGAACCGCAGTGGGTAAAGCACCCCGCGGAGTTTTCCGTTTTAAAAGACCAGACGAACTGGCTGCGGAAACTATTAAATATATAATGAACGAATTGCCGCAACTCGACAAAAAACGAATTGACGACGTAATCGTGGGCAATGCAATGCCCGAAGCCGAGCAAGGTCTGAATATGGGTAGGTTGATTTCGTTGATGGGGCTTGATATTGTTGATATCCCCGGAATGACGGTAAACCGCTATTGCGCATCGGGATTGGAGACAATTTCAATTGCAACAGCAAAAATTCAAAGTGGAATGGCAGATTGTATAATTGCCGGTGGTGCAGAAAGCATGAGCTTTATTCCTATGGGTGGGTACAAACCTGTTCCCGACTATAAAGTTGCCAAAGAAGGTAATGAAGACTATTACTGGAATATGGGGTTAACCGCCGAAGCTGTTGCAAAAAAGTACAATGTTTCTCGTGAAGACCAAGACGAATTTGCCTATACAAGTCAGATGCGTGCTTTAAAAGCGCAAGATGAAGATCGTTTTCAAGATCAGATAGTTCCTATAGAGATTGAAGAAACTTTTGTGAATGATTCAGGTAAAAAAGAAACCAGAAAATATACGGTAACCAAAGACGAAGGTCCTCGAAAAGGAACCAATATTGAAGCGCTTTCAAAACTGCGTCCTGTTTTCGCCCAAGGCGGAAGTGTAACCGCGGGTAATTCCTCTCAAATGAGCGATGGTGCAGCTTTCGCCGTTATTATGAGTGAAGAAATGGTAAAGGAGCTAAACTTAGAACCTATAGCTCGTTTAGTGAGTTATGCAGCTGTGGGTGTAGAACCCAGTATAATGGGAATCGGGCCGCTTTATGCAATTCCAAAAGCATTAAAGCAAGCAGGTTTAAAACAGGATCAATTAGATTTAATTGAATTAAATGAAGCTTTCGCTTCGCAATCCTTAGCCGTTATTCGCGGACTTGGTTTAGACAAAGAAATTGTAAATGTAAACGGAGGCGCAATCGCCATGGGGCATCCGCTAGGCTGTACCGGCGCCAAGCTGTCCGTTCAATTATTCGATGAAATGCGAAAACGAGATATGCAAGGCAAATACGGAATGGTTACAATGTGTGTGGGAACCGGGCAAGGGGCTGCGGGAGTTTACGAGTTTCTGAAGTAATTTGACTCAGGAATAAAGGGAAACAGGAACCAAGACTAAAGTACAAATAAGACTAAAAGTGAATAAATGAAACGGCATAATTTTAAAAAACTTCAAATTTGGAATGATAGTATGTCAATTATTGATCGTACCTATAAGTTTACTTGTAGTTTTCCAGATTTTGAAAGATTCGGATTGCGTACTCAAATGAACAGATGTTCAGTTTCAATGGCTTCAAATATTTCCGAAGGAAGTAGCAAGAGAACCGACACTCATTTCGCTAAATATTTAGATGATAGTTTAGGTTCAGCTTTTGAATGGGAAACACAGTTGATAGTTGCATATCGACAGAATTATATTTCCGAAGAACTTTTTAAAGAATTAGAAAAAGAAATAAACATATTGCAAAAGAAAATTTCAAAATTCATAGAAAGTCTTGATATCTAAAAAAGAATCAAGACATAAGTGAAGCTAGAAACAAGGCAAAGAAAACAGCCACAAAATTAGTGTAAAACGTACTGAGCCCTGAGTCTAAATGAAAAGGTAAAAATATTAAATAACCCGAATCAGTTTAATAACAGCACAATCTGTCCTGTTTCTTGAGTCCTGATTCCCGAATCAAATAAAAAATATGAGCACAACTGAAACAAAAAATAACGAACTTCTCCGCGGCGGACAATTTCTAGTAAAAGAAACAAAAGCCGAAGACATCTTCACACCAGAAGATTTTTCCGAAGAACAAAAAATGATGCGCGACTCTGTAAAGGAATTTGTAGATCGCGAAATCTGGCCAAATAAGGAACGTTTTGAACAACACGATTACGCCCTAACCGAAGAAATTATGCGAAAGGCTGGAGAAATGGGCCTTTTGGGGGTTGCCGTTCCTGAAGAATATGGCGGCCTTGGAATGAGTTTCGTAACAACAATGTTGGTTTGCGACTATATTTCGGGAGCAAGCGGTTCGGTGGCAACAGCTTTTGGCGCGCACACCGGTATTGGAACATTGCCAATAACCCTATACGGTACCGAAGAACAAAAGAAAAAATACGTGCCAAAACTTGCAACAGGCGAATGGTTTGGAGCATATGCCCTAACCGAACCGGGAGCAGGAAGCGATGCCAATAGCGGAAAAACAAAAGCCGTGCTTTCGGAAGATGGAAAAACATATTCCATTAACGGTCAAAAAATGTGGATTTCTAATGCAGGCTTTTGTAATACTTTCATCGTTTTTGCCAGAATTGAAGACGACAAAAACATAACCGGATTTATTGTAGAAAACGACGCTTCAAACGGAATTACATTTGGCGAGGAAGAAAAGAAATTAGGTATTCACTCCTCCTCTACCCGTCAGGTTTTCTTTAACGATACTAAAGTTCCCACAGAAAATATGTTAGGGGAACGTGGTGAAGGCTTTAAAATAGCGATGAATGCACTTAACGTTGGTCGTATTAAACTTGCTGCTGCAGGTCTTGACGGGCAACGTAGAGTAATTTCAAAAGCGGTGGAATACGCGAACGAAAGAATTCAATTTGATGTGCCAATTTCATCCTTTGGTGCCATTAAACTCAAGTTGGCCGAGATGGCAACCAATGCCTATGTAGATGAAAGTGCTTCGTATAGAGCCGCTAAAAATATTGAAGACAGAATCGCTCTTCGTATTAAAGCTGGTAATAGTCATCAAGAAGCCGAGCTAAAAGGCGTAGAGGAATACGCTATTGAATGTTCAATTTTAAAAGTAGCTGTTTCAGAAGACATTCAACATTGTACAGATGAAGGAATCCAGATTTATGGCGGAATGGGTTACAGTGCCGAAGCCCCCATGGAGTCTGCTTGGAGAGATGCGCGAATTACACGTATTTACGAAGGCACAAACGAAATTAACCGGATGCTTTCCGTTGGCATGCTTGTTAAAAAAGCAATGAAAGGCCACGTAGATCTTTTAGGACCTGCACAAGCCGTAGCTTCAGAATTGATGGGAATTCCTTCTTTTGAAACTCCCGATTTCTCCGAATTACTTTCCGAAGAAAAAGCAATGATTGCCAAACTGAAAAAAGTTTTTCTAATGGTTGCCGGAAGCGCTGTTCAAAAATATGGTACTGAGCTTGAAGAGCACCAACAAACATTATTGGCCGCTGCAGATATTTTAATTGAAATCTATATGGCTGAAAGTACAATTTTACGAACTGAAAAGAACGCAAAACGCTTTGGTGAAGAGTCGCAGGTAGAGCAAATTGCAATGTCTAAATTATACTTATACCACGCTGTAGATATCATTACGGTTAAGGCCAAGGAATCTATCCTCTCATTTGCAGAAGGCGACGAACAACGCGCTATGTTAATGGGCTTAAAACGATTCACTAAATATCAAAACATGCCAAATATTGGCGAATTGAGAAGAACGATTGCCGCCAAGGTAATTGCAGAAAACAAGTATCCGTTTTAAATAACCGGCTCCTAAATGTTTAAGCCGCGAATTCACAAATAAACTTTAAAGTTATTGTGAATTCGTGGTTTCCTTTTTTATGGCGCAGAGTTTGCTATTTTTGAAGAAAAACTGAATAATAATGAAAAAGCTCCTTTTATTACTTTTTATATTCGTAACCCAATTCGCTTTCACGCAAACCAACACCGAAATTTATGTATTCGATATTGCTCCTGCATACGAAGGATTAGAATTGCGCAATGCCCGAAATATTTCTAACAACGAAGGTTATGACAATCAGCCGTCATTTATATCGAACGAAACACTCGTTTTTGCGGGGAATAATGATGGGCAAACAGATATTTCGGAATACAACTTAACGTCAAAACTTCAAAAGTGGGTTAATAACAAAACCGAAGGCGGCGAATATTCACCGCAGAAATTCCCCACCAGCGAAGATTTTGCTGCCGTTAGATTAGACGAGGACGGTTTACAGCGTTTATACCGTTACAATGCTAAAACGGGTGCTTCTTCTGAAATAATTGAAGATTTACAAATTGCTTATTTTGCGTTTTATGACGAGCAGAAAATAGTAGCCACCGTTCTCAATGGCGACAATCTAGATTTGGTGCTAATTAACTTGAAATCAAAAACTGCCGATACATTATTTCAAAAGGCTGGAAGGTCCCTTCAAAAGGTTCCCAAAACCGAATCGATGAGCTATACATTGGTAAATGAAGAGGGTAATTTAGATTTATACCTGCTAGATATGAACAGTTCAGAAAATTATTTCGTTACCCAGCTTCCCATCGGAATTCAAGATTACGTATGGTTAAACGACACGCAAATACTTATTGGCAGTGGCAACAAACTTTACATGTACGATACTTTGGGTAATTCTGAATGGGCTCGAGTCGCATCCCTTGAAGAATATGGATTGAAAAATATTTCGCGAATGGCGATCAGCCCTAACGGAAAAATACTGGCCGTCGTGGGGGAAGAATAGATGTAAGTTTATATAATTTCAATATGCTCGATATTGCAAACCTAACAGGTTTTTAAAACCTGTTAGGTTTTATTTTAACCACGCAGGTCTTTATTTTCTTTTTGCTATTTTTAGCCAAAATTTTCTTCCCTATGAAAATACTCTGTTTACTTCTTTTATTAATGCTCTCTTTTGCTTCTTTTTCACAAACCAGTCAGAGAACACTTTCAGACGGAAAATTGTACGATATAATAAATTCAGTTTCTTCAGAGAGAATTGAAGCCGATATAACCACGCTTGCCAACTTTGGCACCCGAAATACGTTTAGTGACACCGTAAGCAATACTCGCGGAATAGGCGCAGCCCGAAGATTTATAAAAAATGAATTTGAAACTATTTCAAAAGATTGCAATAACTGTTTAAATGTTTTTTATCAAAAAGATTTCGTAAAAGCTGAAGGCAATGACCGTGTTCCCCAAGATACTTGGATTGTAAACGTGGCCGCTGTTCAAAAAGGAAGTAAATATCCAAACCGTTACATCATCATGAGCGGCGATATAGACTCCCGAAACAGCGACGGCAGCGATTTTACCAAAGATGCACCCGGCGCCAACGACAATGCCAGCGGAATGGCGGGTACTATTGAGGCTGCCCGCGTACTTTCAAAATATAAATTTGAAAGCAGTATTATTTATTTAGGATTGAGCGGCGAGGAACAGGGACTTTTTGGCGGCAAAGGTTTCGCAGACTATGCAAAAGCCCAAGGCTGGGAAATCATAGGCGTTTTTAATAATGATATGATTGGAAACATTAAAGGCGTTGACGGGGTAATTAGCAATCGCGATTTTAGAATTTTTAGCGAACCCGTCCCTCCAACGGAAACAGAGCGGGAGCGGCAAATGCGACGTTTTTACGGCGGCGAGGTGGATGGAGTTTCGCGGCAATTAGCGCGCTATGTGTATAAAACCACCAAAAAGTTTATGCCAGAAATGAATCCGATGATGGTCTATCGTTTAGATCGTTTTGGCCGTGGCGGGCACCACCGCCCGTTTAACGATTTGGGTTGGGCAGGAATCAGAATTATGGAGGCCCACGAAAACTACAATCAGCAACATCAGGACATACGCACCGAAAACGGCATTGAATACGGCGATAAACTAAAATTCGTAAACTTTGATTACGCCGCAAAACTAACCGCAGTAAATGCTATAAATTTAGCAAGCCTTGCCTGGGCACCACCTGCACCAAAAAATGTGGCCATTGGTGGTGTTGTAGAACCTTCAGCAAAATTGAAATGGGACAAAGTTGACGGTGCCATTGGCTATAAAATCTATTGGCGGGACACCACCAGCCCCACTTGGGACCACAGCCGTTACGTAGGTAATGTTTCAGAATTTACGTTGGAAGGAATTGTAATAGACAACTACTTTTTTGGGGTTGCAGCCATTGGAGAAAATGGGTTTGAAAGTGTGGTTGTTTTCCCTAATTCGGTTTTTAGGTGAAATGAACAACGTGCGCTATTTACCTCACGAAATTAAAATAGAAATGCAAAACAAATATGACAAAAATTTTAATCAAAGCACGAACCATTTCCCCCTTTGAAGGAGGATTAAGGGGGATGTGCACACTAGTGACCCTACTCCTAATTTCCACTATTTCCATTGCCCAAGAATTAACCCATGCCGACACCCTCCGCGGTAGTATAACCCCCGAACGTGCGTGGTGGGACGTTACCCATTATGATTTAAAGGTAACTGTAAACCCTTCCGAAAAAACCATTAAAGGCAGTAATACGATTACGTATAAAGTTTTAGACGAAAACGACCTTATGCAAATAGACCTGCAAAGCCCGATGACGATTGACAAAGTACTTCAAAATAAAAAGGAAATTCCAGTTACTTCCGAAGGAGATGCACATTTTTTAAAACTGCAACAAAAGCAAGAACCAGGCGAGGAAAACGAAATAACCATCTATTTTTCAGGGAAGCCGAGAGAAGCCGAGCGCCCACCGTGGGATGGCGGTTTCACTTGGAGCAAAGACAGCACCGGCAAACATTTTATTGCAACGTCTAACCAAGGTATTGGTGCCAGTGTTTGGTGGCCGCTAAAAGATCACCCTTCCGAAGAAGCCGATAACGGAGTTACAATTGCAGTTACAACACCTAAAAACCTAATGGATGTTAGTAATGGCCGCTTAAAGAATGTAATTGAAAACAACGATTCCAAAACGTGGGTATGGGAAGTTGTAAACCCTATAAATAGCTATGGCGTAAATATAAATATAGGCGATTATATACATTTTGGCGAAAAGTATAAAGGCGAAAAAGGAATGCTGGACATGGATTATTACGTACTTCGTGAAAATGAAGCTAAAGCACGTGAGCAATTTAAACAAGCCCCAATGATGATGGAAGCTTTTGAACACTGGTTTGGGCCTTACCCTTTTTACGAAGACGGCTACAAACTCGTGGAAGCGCCCTATTTGGGAATGGAACACCAAAGTAGCGTAACTTATGGCAACAATTTTAAAAACGGTTATTTAGGCAGTGATGTGTCTGGTAGTGGCTGGGGAATGAAATTTGATTTTATTATAATTCACGAAAGTGGGCACGAATGGTTTGCAAATAACATCACCAATAAAGACGTAGCCGATATGTGGGTGCATGAAGGTTTTACCAGTTATTCGGAGAATATTTATTTAGATTATCACTTCGGAAAAAAAGCTTCTTCGGAATATGTAATTGGTGTTCGCAATAATGTGGTTAACGACACTCCCATCGTTGGTCGTTATTACAACGTAAATAAATCTGGCAGTAGCGATATGTATTACAAAGGTGCAAATGTGCTGCATACAGTGCGGCAATTGATTGCAGACGATGAAAAATGGCGGCAGATTTTAAGGGGATTAAATAAAGAGTTTTACCATCAAAATGTAACTACCCAGCAAGTTGAAAATTATATCAGTGACAAAAGTGGAATTGACTTATCAACCTATTGGAATCAATATTTACGCACCACGATGATTCCCACGGTAGAATATTTAATAGATGGAAATACCTTGAAATTTCGCTATGTTGAAACGGTAGAAAACTTCAAAATGCCTATAATTGCACTAGTCAATGAAACTGAAACTTGGATTACCCCTACCGTCCAATGGCAAACCAAGGAACTTCCTACTACAATTAAAACATTTCAGATTAAAAAAGATTTTTATGTAAATACCATACACGTGAAAAAATAAAACCCAATTGTCCAGAATATAGAATCCGAAAAACAATGAAATTACTTACAACTATTGCCCTTCTTGCCTGTTCGTTAACATTAACCGCACAAAAGAAAAACAAAAAGGACCCAGAAAAGGAAACCACCAAATGGGAAGTGGCCAATCCCGGGAAAGATTTTAATTACAAAACACATACTTTCACTACAAACGAAGGTACGTGGATGAACCTAGACGTGAGCCCAGATGGGCAAACCATCGTTTTTGATATGGTGGGCGATATTTACACTTTGCCTATCTCGGGCGGCACGGCCAAAGCCATTAGAACTGGAATTCCCTTTGAAATCCAGCCCAGATTTAGTCCCGATGGCACTAAAATTTCCTTTACAAGCGATGCCGGTGGCGGAGACAATATTTGGGTAATGAACGCCGATGGAAGCGATGCAAAGCAAATTACCAAGGAAGATTTTAGGCTTTTAAACAACGCCGTTTGGAGCGCAGATGGCAAGTATTTAATTGCCCGAAAGCATTTTTCTTCAAGTAGAAGCCTGGGTGCAGGCGAAATGTGGCAATATCACAAAACTGGCGGCACAGGCTTACAACTAACAAAACGAAAAAACGACCAACAGGATGTAAATGAACCTTTTGTATCGCCAGACGGAAAATATCTGTATTACAGTGAAGATATGTACCCGGGCGGCTATTTTCAGTACAACAAAGACCCAAACAGTCAGATATATGTTATAAAGAGGTACGAATTTGAAACCGGCGAAACCAAAACTATTACCGGAGGTCCCGGAGGCGCCGTGCGACCAACAATTTCCCACGACGGCAAAAAATTGGCATTTATAAAAAGAGTACGTACCAAAAGTGTATTGTTTCTCCACGATTTAGAAACAGGGGAAGAATATCCTATTTATGATAAATTGAATAAAGATCAGCAGGAAGCTTGGGCTCTTTTCGGAGTATATCCAAATTTTAGTTGGACGCCCAACGACCAAGAAATTATTTTTTGGAGCGGTGGAAAAATCAATAAAATTGATGTTACCACTTTGGCGGTAACAGCTATTCCGTTTACCGCCGAAGTAAACATTGATTTAGCGGAAACAGTTCATTTCAACAATAAAATTGAAACCGAAACTTTTACGCCTAAAATGATTCGCCATGCTGTAACGTCGCCAGATGGCGAATTTATTGTTTTCAGCGCATTGGGTCATCTTTATAAAAAAACCTTGCCAAATGGTGAGCCAATACGATTAACGCAAAGTACCCACTTTGAATTTGAGCCCACCTTCTCCCCCAACGGAACTGATATAGTTTACGTTAGTTGGAGCGATTTGGAAAAAGGAGCCATAAATAAAATTTCGGCAAATGGCGGGACCCCGGTAAAATTGACTTCAGAAAAAGGAATTTACAGAACGCCGTCGTTTTCGCAAAACGGTACGCAAATAGTTTTCCGAAAAGAAAAAGGTAACACGGACCAAGGTTTTACTTACACCAAAAATCCCGGTATTTACACCATGAATGCCAATGGCAGTGATATAAAATTTGTAATAGACAAAGGCGAATACCCAATGTTTACGAAGGATGGAAAACGAATTTTTCTACAAACCGGCGGAACCTATTTTGGAGATATTGAAAAAAAACTAATTAGTGTAAATTTAAATGGTAATGATGAAAAAACACACCTTACCTCTAAATATGCAAATAGATTAATACCCAGCCCCGATAATGAGTGGATCGCATTTACCAACCTTCACAAGTTGTTTGTTGCACCATTGTTGCTAAATGGGCATACAATAGATTTGGACGATAAAACAAAAGCACTTCCAGTTTCCCAGCTTGCGAAAGACGCGGGAATAAATATTCATTGGTCGCCAACGAGCAAAAAAATAATGTGGACGTTGGGTGATGAATATTTTAGCAATGAACTCAAAAACCGCTTTACTTTTTTATCTGGTTCGCCTGAAAAAGTACCCGAAATAACGTTAGAAGGAACAAAAATTGGTCTGCAAGCCAAAGTTGACAAACCCAGTGGAAAAATAGCCTTTACCAATGCGCGCATCATTACTATGGAAGGCGATAATGTAATTGAGAATGGAACCATTGTAATTAATGGTAATATCATTGAAGCTATTGGTGCAGCCGATAAAGTTTCTGTTCCCGCGGGCACCAAGGTATATTCCGCAGAAGGGCAAACCATTATGCCCGGAATGGTAGATGCACACGCACACGTGGGCGCTTTCCGTTATGGGTTGCCATCGCAACAATACTGGCCGTTTATGGCAAATTTAGCTTTTGGAGTAACTACCTCGCACGATCCTTCGGCAAATACTGAAACGGTATTTACACTCTCCGAGCTTCAAAAGAGCGGACAATTAGTGGGGCCGCGTTTGTTTTCAACAGGTTTTATTCTTTACGGTGCCGATGGCGATTTTAAAGCGGTAATCAATAATTTGGAAGATGCGCGTAGCAGTATTCGCCGTACAAAAGCATTTGGTGCAAAAAGTGTAAAAAGTTACAATCAACCCCGCAGGGATCAACGCCAGCAAGTATTGCAGGCCGCCCGTGAATTAGGAATTAACGTGGTTCCAGAAGGTGGGTCAACATTTTATCACAATATTACCCAGGTAATTGATGGCCATTCCGGTATTGAACACAACATTCCGGTAGCTCCTGTTTATAAGGATATTCTGGAAATTTGGGGTGAAAGTGGCACTGGCTACACACCAACCCTAATTGTAAATTACGGCGGAATGAATGGCGAATTTTACTATTATGAACGCGATAACGTTTGGGAAAATAAAAAGCTACTTACGTTTAGTCCACGTAGTATTATAGATAGTCGCTCTCGCCACCGAATGAAAACCCCGCAGGAGGAATATAAAAACGGTCATATTTTAGTCTCTGAAACCGTGAAAAGCTTGAGTGATGCGGGAGTAAAAGTAAATATGGGCGCACACGGACAGTTGCAAGGTTTGGGTGCACACTGGGAAACGTGGATGTTGCAACAAGGCGGAATGAGCAACTTGGAAGCATTAAAGGCTGCCACCATTAATTCGGCCGAATACATTGGAGCAGGTAACGATATTGGATCGTTGAAGGTTGGCAAGCTTGCCGATTTAATTGTAATGGACAAAAATCCGTTGGAAGATATAGAAAACACCGAATCTATAAAAATGGTAATGATAAACGGCAGATTGTACGATGCCGCGACCATGAATGAAATAGGCAACAATCCTAAAGAACGTTTGCCATTTTTCTGGGAAATGGACAATTACAACCAAGCATTTCCGTGGCATCAAGAAACGCACGGTTTTATGGATGGTGGTTGTAGCTGTCATTAATAAAAAAAGCCCCAAACTGGGGCTTTTTAATTTATATATAATATTGAGTTACATTTTTGGCATTAGCACTTTATCAATTACGTGTACTGTACCGTTAGACGCTTCCATATCAGCACTTGTTACTGTAGCTGTATTTCCTTTGGCATCTTTAATCATCACTTTACCTCCTTTTTCGGATAAAGTTAAAACTTCACCGTTTAAAGTAGTAACCTCTAACTTGTTATTAGCTTCCTTAATTTTCGCCAATACGTCGGCAGCAGGCAATTTACCTTGAAGTACGTGGTACTTTAATAAACCTTGAAGCTGCTCTTTGTTTTCTGGCATCATTAAATTATCCATAGTTGCCTTGGGTACTTTATTAAAAGCTTCATTAGTTGGAGCAAATACGGTGTACTCGCCTTCAGATTTTAACGTCTGTGCCAAATCGGCTGCTTGAAGTGCGCTAACCAATGTTGATAAATCTGAATTACCCATCGCTTTTGCAGCAATTGAATTGGCTTCCATTTCTGCCATTTTAGCTTGGTTATCGGCTTCAATTTGCATTAATGAATCCTTTTCGCGCTCCATACGCATCTGTTCTGCTTGTGCTTGCGCTTCAGCTTCTTTCTTTTTCGAGTCTTCACAGCTTGCAAAAAGCATTGTTACTACTGCAAGAGACATTACAATTGTTTTTAGTTTCATAATAGTTTTTGTTGATTTAAAGTTTGCATCAAAGATATTTCAAGTGCCGGTAACTTTTTCACAATTGAGATTAATCTTTAGTTAAATATTTTGTAAATTTTCAAGAAGAAGTTCAATATAACACCCCTATTACTAAAGTTTTGCTAATTCAGAAATTGGAAGCCATAAAATACTATCTTTAATAATTAATTTTTAAATTTTTTACAAAATGATCAAATCAAAATACCAAAGTGTTCTCGATTTAGGAGAAAAACTGAACATCCAAAATGGCGATGTAAAAGAAGAAAACGGCCAACTAAAAGTTTGGGGTACAGCTAAAAATCAATACGAAAAAAATCTTCTTTGGGATGAAATTAAACGTGTGGGTGGCGAAAATCCAACCGATATAATGGCAGATATTAAAGTTGCCGATACTTCTGCCTTTGCCCACCATACCGTAAAAAGCGGTGAATCGCTTAGTAAAATTGCAAAACAGTATTACGGCAATGCCAATAAATACAATGCTATTTTTGAAGCCAACAAAGGAAAGTTGAAGTCTGCAGATTTAATTCATCCTGGAGACGAGTTGGTTATTCCGAATATTTAATATTTCTTACTATAAAAAACCGCCAGCTTTGTATAGTTCTGGCGGTTTTTTATTTATTGAAATTTTCAATTAAAGTTTGCTTATATAACTTCCGTATAAATCCTTGAAGTGCAAACCATTGCCTACACTGAATTTGCTCAGTTTTTTATTTTCGGCCAATGCCCACAAAACAACTTCTTTTAAAAAATAACTATCATTTTTTGAGGTCTCGGGCTGGTATTTTTCTATCAATTGTTGCAATGGAATAATTCGGTCCAGTTCATTCTTATATTCCTCATCGGAATAGGAATCTAGCAATTCAAAATCATTCTCCTCAAAAAACCAAGCAACTATTTCGGTATACGGGTCTGGATCATTTTCCTTGGTTAGCTTTTCAATTTTTGGAAACTTATTCTTAAAAATAGTATCCACGGCATCGGCAATTAACTGTTGTGCAACCTGCGAAACGCCTTCCTGCTCTCCTTCATAAACCAATTCAATCTTCCCGGTGATGGATGGAATAATACCTACAAAATCGCCTAACCGCACGCTGGTATTTTCTTCGCCATTGTGAAGGGCTCGTCTTTCCGCCGTGCTCAATAGATTCTCAAAGGCGGTAATACTTAATCGGGCACTTACCCCACTTTTGGCATCTATAAAATCATTTTCGCGGGCCTCAAAACTTATCTGTTCTAAAATATCCTTGGCCAAATCGGGCACATAAACATTTTCTTTAGCTTTAATGGCCTCGGCAGTTTCCTGTTCCGTAATCGTTCGGGCTGTTTCAATATCCTCGGGATAATGCGTTAAAATCTGGGAGCCAATTCTATCTTTTAGCGGTGTAACAATACTTCCGCGATTGGTATAATCTTCTGGATTGGCGGTAAAAACAAATTGAATATCCAGCGGCAAGCGTACGGCAAAACCGCGAATCTGAACGTCGCCTTCCTGCAAAATATTAAAAAGTGCCACTTGAATTCGCGGTTGTAAATCGGGCAATTCATTAATTACGAAAATGCAACGATTACTTCGCGGAATCATTCCAAAATGAATCACACGATCATCAGCGTAAGTCAGTTTTAGATTTGCCGCTTTTATGGGGTCAACATCGCCAATAATATCGGCAACTGTTACATCTGGCGTTGCAAGTTTTTCTGAAAAACGATCGTTGCGGTGAAGCCAACTAATTGGCGTATCGTCTCCCTTTTCTTGCATTAAATTTTTGGCATAACGCGAAATTGGGTTAAAAGGATCGTCGTTAATCTCACTGCCTTCAACAACGGGAATATACTCGTCCAAAAGCCCAACCATTTGGCGTGCCAACCGGGTTTTTGCTTGCCCGCGAAGTCCTAATAGATTGATGTTGTGTTTTGAAAGGATTGCGCGCTCCAACTCAGGGATTACGGTAAGTTCGTAGCCGTGAATACCTACGAAGGGCGTTTCTTTCTTCATTATTTTTTGAAGTAGATTCCTACGCAATTCTTCTTTGATTGATTTTGATTCGTAACCTGCTTTTTTTAGGTCGCCGAAGGTTTTAATTTTTTCTATTTTCATAAGTTTTATTAGATATAAGAGAAAAGAAGAAAGATAAAAGACTACTAACGCAATGTTTTTTGAAAACCTGAGGTCATCATTTGCAATTCTGTTATATTATTTTCCAACTTTTCCAATTCTGCATCATTAATATATTTTTTGTGATGTGCGATTAATAATTGAGTACTTAATTCATAAGATGATCCCAAAGAAATATCTAGAAAATGATTAAAAGATTTATCGGTTCGGGAAGATCCCTCTGCGATATTACTTGGAATTGAGATTGAACATCGACTCATTTGAGAAGTCAAGTTATACTGTTCTTTCTGCGGAAAAGCTTCTAAGATATCCGATGTATCAAAAGCAATATTCAAGGCCTTCTGCCATATTTTTAAATTTTTATAATTGTGTTTGATTTTCATAGGATGCATATTTTAGAATTAAATAAATCTGTTTTTCACTTTTTCTTTCCTCTTTATTCTTTCTTCTTTATTCTTTCCTCTTTATTCTTTCTCCTTTATTTTTCAACGCAATCGTTTTGTTCTGTTGGTTTCATAATCACTAAAAATCATTTCGCCCAAACCTTTTAATCCTGTGTAAAAAGCTTTGCCTTTATTGGCTGCGGTAAATTCTTCTACAAACTGCATTAAATAAGGGTCTTCAGCAATCATAAAAGTTGTAATCGGAATATGGAGTTTTCGCGCTTGCGCAGCCATGGAGTAACATTTATTCACAATATAACTGTCCAGACCATTGCTGTTTTTATAATAGCGCCCATTGGGAAGCCTTACACAACTTGGCTTGCCATCGGTTATCATAAAAATCTGTTTATTGGTGTTTCGTTTTCTTCGCAATAAATCCATTGCCAATTGAAGTCCCGCAACCGTATTTGTGTGATACGGCCCCACATTTAAATACGGCAAATCCTTAATTTTAATGGGCCAGGCATTGTTTCCGAAGACTAAAATATCCAACGTATCTTTTGGGTAGCGCGTGGTAATAAATTCTGAAAGTGCCATCGCCACTTTTTTTGCGGGCGTTATGCGGTCTTCGCCGTAAAGAATCATGCTGTGGCTTATATCAATCATCAGCACTGTACTCATCTGGGTTTTATACATGGTTTCTTCAACCACCAAATCGTTTTCAGACAGTGTAAAATCGCCCAAACCGTGATTTATCTGTGCGTTTTTAAAACTTTCGGTCATTGAAATTTGTTCCAGCGAATCGCCAAAACGGTAGTCGCGAAACTCGCCGGCTTGCTCATCTCCCCTGCCCGTTTGTTTTGTTCGGTGGTTGCCTGCCCCGCTTTTTCGGAGTTTCCCGAAAATTTGTTCCAAAGCCCGCTTCCGGAGTGCTCTTTCGGTTTTTTCGGTGATTGCCAAACCGCTTTTACCATCAATTTTAATTTCTTCGCGCAGGTAGCCTTTCTTTTTTAAATCTTCCACAAAATCGTCTAAAGTATAATCGTCTGTAGTAAGATTATATTCTTCATCTAACTGCTTTAGCCAGTCCATCGCTTCATCAAAATCACCGGAGGTATGGGTAATTAGTTCCTGAAAAACATCAAAAAGTTTCTCGAATGGCGATTGGTCTTTGGGAGTGTGTTTTGTGAAAATAAATCCGCTCTTTGCCTCTTTTCTATTCATAATCTAAAAATAAAACAATCCTTGTTTAAAAAAAAAGTCGAAACGTTAAACTCCTACCAAAAAAAGCGATTTATGAAATAAAAAATTTAATGTGAGCAAAATAAAAATTCAGTAGATTTGTTTTGAAAATCAACTAAATGCCTATTAAAAATCAGCATTATGAAAAATTATAGTTTAATTCTGTTAGCACTTGTATTTTTTGTTGGGTGTAAGGACACCCCGAAAGACGACATTAAAGAAACTGCTGAAGTAAAAACCTACACCATTAACCAATTTATGGCGAATGAAAATGCGTTCGCAAATGGGTTTTCGCCAGATAAATCGCGGGTTTTAATGACCAGCAACCGATCTGGAATTTACAATATGTACACCGTGCCTACCGAAGGTGGCGAGTTTTTGCCCGTAACCCAATCTGATAGTGCATCGGTTTATGGAATCTCGTACTTTCCGGAAGATGAAAGAATTCTCTTTAGAATGGATGGCAATGGCGATGAAATTTTTAAAATCTTTCTGAAAGACAGCAGTGGAATTAAAAGGTTGACGCCGGAGAAAAATGTTAGAGCACTATTTCAGGGTTGGGCAAAAGACGGAAAAAGTTTTTACTACAGTAGCAACGAGCGCGATCCACAGGCGATGGATATATTTGAAATGGACGTTGCCTCCTTTAATACGAAGCTAATTTTCAAGAATGTGGATGCAATGGATTTTGGCGGGATTTCAGCCGATAAAAATTATATGTTGCTTTCTAAATCCATCAATACAAACGATAGTGATTTGTTTCTTTTGAATCTAAAAACGAACGAAAAAACTAAGATTAATGAAACGGTGAGTAAGAATTCGCCCGCCGATTTTTCGCCAAATAATAAATCATTTTACTACACTACCGATGCCGATGCTGAATTCAGTTATTTAATGAAATACAACATTGAAGATGGCAGCAAAGAAAAAGTTTTGGAGAAAGATTGGGACATCAATGCTTTCTATTTCACCCATAACGGCAAATATCAAGTTATGTTTACCAACGAAGATGCCAAAACTAAAATGTACGTAACCGAAGTTGCCACGGGAAAAGAAGTGGATTTCCCTGAAATAGACGGACAGGCAATAAATGGAGCAAGTTTTTCGAGGGACGAAACGATGGCACTTTTGACCGTGGGCAGCTCCCAGCTTCCAACAAATACGTATTCGTACAATATTGCTTCGGGAGAATATCACAAACTTACCGATGTTTTAAACAATGAAATAAATCCAGACGATTTGGTAGAAGCTACGGTTGTTCGTTATAAATCGTTTGATGGATTGGAAATTCCAGCAATTTACTACCAGCCAAAACAAGCGAGTGCAACTAATAAAGTTCCGGCGTTGGTTTGGGTTCACGGGGGGCCGGGCGGTCAATCTCGACAAGGTTTTAGCTCTTTTATTCAATATCTTGTAAATCACGGTTATGCAATTTTGGCTGTAAACAATCGTGGCAGTAGCGGTTACGGAAAAACATTTTTCCAGATGGACGATCAAAACCACGGCGATAAGGATTTAAAGGATTGCATTGCCGGAAAAGATTGGTTGGCAAGCCAAGACTATATTGATAAAGATAAAATAGGAATTATAGGTGGCTCTTACGGAGGCTATATGACGATGGCAGCACTTACCTATGCCCCCGAGGAGTTTGAAGTAGGCGTAAATATTTTTGGGGTTACCAACTGGATTAGAACGTTAAACAGTATTCCGCCGTGGTGGGAATCATTCAAAGATGCACTTTACTTAGAAATGGGCGATCCAAATACTGCAGATTCCGTGCGTTTAAAGCAAATTTCACCCTTATTCCATACCGAAAATGTTACCAAACCTTTAATGGTATTGCAGGGGGCACAGGATCCACGGGTGCTTAAAATTGAATCGGATGAAATTGTGGAAGGCGTTAAAAAGAATGGTGTTCCCGTAGAATATGTTGTATTTGACGATGAAGGCCATGGCTTTGTAAAAAAGGAAAATGAAATAGTTGCCTACGGAAGAATTTTAAAGTTTTTGGACAAATATTTAAAAGGTGAAAACAAATTGAATTCGGAAGCTGAAAAAGCGGATTCGACCGAAGTAAATTAAACGGTTATGCAATTCCTATTTTTTCGGAATGAGCAATGGCCTTTTCACTGGTGCTAAAGTAGCATGTTGCCACATTCATAGATTCAATGTTATTTAAAATTTTTTGGGTTGAGGACTTTTTGTGTTTTGCAGTCTGCCGAATGTAAATAGCCTTTATATTCTGAGGAAATATTTTTACGATCCTTTCATATAAATAGGGATCTTTTTGCGAATCGTCGCCCAATAATACATAGAGTAGATTGGGGTAAAACATTATAATATCCTTAATTTTTTCAAATTTATGGTCGTGGCTTCCCCTACCGGTAAATAGAAAATCGGAGATTCCGGTTTTAATTTTTTTTAGTTTTATCACTGCTTTTGGAAGTTCGTGCAAACGTGCGAAAGCATCTATAAATTCATATAAATTCCATTCGCTGCTAGAAACATAAAAGAATGAATTGGAAGCCGTTTCGTTTTCCTGTCCTGCCCGACTCAATGCTTGGTAGTGCGGCACCACGTCTTCAAAAACCTTGCGTTTATTGATATTTTTAAGAAGAAGAACATAGAGTTTTTTTAAAAAATTTCCGCTGTGCGAAACTAAAAAAGTATCGTCAATGTCTGAAATAACCCCAACCTTGCTTTCAAAAGGTTTCAATAATTCTGAATTTTCTACGATGCCGTAATCGTAATATTTACAAACAACTTCATACGGATGCCAACCGCTTTTGAGCTTTTCGGTATACGGAATTGTAAATCGAAAATAACCGTCGGCTAAGGTTTTGGTGGTAACTTCTAGGTTTTTAAATTTTAATTTTACCTCAACATTTTCCAAAGGTTTTATTCTAAACATATGTATAACCGATGCTGCGTGCCTAATTCCCTTCCGATCCAATCGATACTTATCTGGTGCCCACGACTTAAAAACATGCCCGAATACCACCAATTCATCGGCATTGGCGTAGCCTCGATACAATTTTAAATCTAGTTTCACTTATTGAGATTTCGTTAACGGTTTTGTATTTCCAAAATAGGTATTTTTAAAATCAATCTTTACTAATGAAATCAGAAAATTATATTTTGCTGGTTGTTAACCCGATAGCTGGCGATTCAGAAAAGGACACAATAATTGCAGCTGTTGAAAGCGAAGCTATAAAAAGAAACTATAGTTTTCAACTATACAAAACCTCGGGAAAGGCAGATAAAAAAGCTATTAACGCTTTAATCGAAAAATTAAAACCAACGCGTGTTTTGGTTGCCGGTGGCGACGGAACCATTTCAATGGTGGCAGATTGCGTACTTAAAAAAGACATAATTTTAGGAATTATCCCCGCCGGATCTGCGAATGGCATGGCGGCAAATTTTGAACTTCCACAAACCCTTTCCCAACAAATTGAGATTGCATTTTCAGATATTGCACTCGCAATAGATATTTTAATTATCAATGAAAGAATTTGCCTGCACATTGCCGATTTAGGTATTAATGCGGAATTGATTAAAAATTACGAAAACTCGGGAATACGAGGAAAGCTGGGATATTTTTTACAATCAATACCTACGCTTATAAATTCGGAACACCCCTTTTATTTTTCAATAGAAACCGAAGAAGGAATTATAGAAGAAAGCGGTATTTTACTGGCTATTGCCAATGCCAATAAATTTGGTACCGGCGCCACGATTAATCCCCACGGCAAAATAAACGACGGTAAATTTGAAGTGTTAATTTTTAAAAATCTAGATTTTTTTGAAATAGTTAAAACCATTCAGGAAAAGCCAGAAATGTCTTCCGATTTTGTTCGCGTAATTTCTACCAAAGCCGCAAAAATTAGTTGCAAGAAAAAAATTCCGTTCCAAATTGATGGTGAATTTTTAGAAGAAATTACATCAGTAACGGCAATTGTTTCAAAAAACAAGCTAAAAGTGGCAGTACCCGAAAAATTCTGTAATTTACATACGATAAACGCAAATTATGAATATTGAAAAAGTATCATTTACAAACAAAGACAAAGAGCAATTGGCGGGAAGGTTAGAATTGCCCTTAAACCAGAAACCGCATAACTTCGCAATTTTTGCACATTGTTTTACGTGCACAAAAAATCTAATTGCCGTTAAAAATGTAAGTCGCGCCCTTACCGCTGCAGGCTTTGCAGTTTTGAGATTCGATTTTACAGGTTTGGGTGAAAGTGAAGGCGATTTTGAAAACACCAACTTCTCCGGAAATGTGGACGATTTAATTGAGGCTGCAAATTTTTTAGAAAAAAACTATGCTGCCCCCACGCTTATAATTGGTCATTCCTTGGGTGGAGCGGCGGCCATTTTTGCAGCAGATAAAATTGCTTCAATAAAGGCTGTAGCAGTTGTAAATGCACCGAGCGACCCTTCGCATGTTAAAAATTTATTGCGCGATAGCACACAGGAAATTAATAAAAATGGAAAGGCAAGAGTAAATTTAGGCGGAATAGATTTCACCATAAAAAAACAATTTTTAGACGATCTTAAAAACAAAACACTCAAAAACATAGTTGGAAACTTTAGAAAAGCACTATTAATTTTACACGCGCCCCAAGACAAAGTGGTGGGTATAAAAAATGCCGAAGATTTGTATATCGCTGCGCATCATCCCAAAAGTTTTGTTTCGTTAGATGGGGTTGATCATCTTTTGAGCAATAAAGAAGACTCTACCTATGTTGGGCAAGTAATTGCAGGTTGGGCGGCGCGCTATGTTACGCTTCCCGAAAAAAAGGAATTGAAAAGTAAAAGTAAAGTTGTGGCAAGCCTAAACGGCGATGATAAATTTACTACGCGAATGAAGCTAGGCGATCACGATATTATTGCCGATGAACCCACAAATTTTGGAGGTAATAACTTTGGGCCTTCCCCCTACGAGTTGCTTTCTGCGGGTCTTGCCGCCTGTACGGTTATGACTATACAAATGTATGCCCGAAGAAAAAAATGGGAGGTTGAAAATGTGAGTTGCCATATAGACTATTCAAAGGATCATGCAGTAGATTGCGAACATTGCGAAGATGATTCGGCTAAAATTGACACTTTTAAACGCAAATTAATTTTAAAGGGAAACCTTACCGACAAACAAAAAGCCAGACTGCTTCAGATTGCTGATAGATGTCCTGTACATAAAACGCTACATTCCAAAACCCAGGTTATAACTATTTTGGAAGAATACTAAGTTAAGATTTATTTATATTTATCTATTTCGTAAACTTGTAGTACAAAATCTAAAATTTATGACTAAAATTTTTAAAATACTACTTTTTACGTTAGGTATTGCTACGTTACAAAGTTGCTGTAGGAGTGGCGATTGTGATGAAACAGACGACTTTCCCGGCACTATGGTAGTTTCGGCCTATGAGCCAGTGTATATGGAGCGACCCGCTTTTGAAACGAGTGTGGAGTTATCTGCTCCCAAACCAGTGCTAAATGCTGGAAAAATATACGTACAAGGTTCGTATCTTTTTATAAATGAAAAAAACGAAGGATTTCATGTTTTTAATAATTCTGATCCATCCAATCCGTTGCCCATTCACTTTTTAGCATCGCCTGGCGCAACAGATTTGGCCATAAGAGAAAACGTATTTTTTATAAATCAGGCTACCGATCTTATTGCGGTTCAAGTAGATTTGGAAGGCGGCAATTTAACCGTTTCAAAACGAATAAAGGAAACATTTCCCGTAATGCTATCTCCAGATGGATTTTTCCCTTATGAACTTCCCGAAAATAATGTAATTGTAAATTGGATTCCTAAAACCAACACGCCATGAAAAAAGTAACTTTTATACTACTAACGGTACTATTGGCTATGGGTTGTAGCCAAGACGGAAACGATGGTGCGGCAAACGAAATGATGAGCAATGGCGACGGGCAGGGAGGTTCTTTGGCGCGGTTTTCTATGTTGGGCGATTATTTATACACCGTAGATGAATACGGTTTAAATGTTTATAATATTGCAACACCCTCAGATCCCGTGTTTGTTAATAATGTACCCATTGGCTTTAGAATAGAGACACTTTTTAATTACAAAGAGTTTTTATATATAGGTTCACAAAATGGGATGTTTATCTACAGTGTGGCAAATCCTGAATTTCCTGAATATCTTTCAGATGTAGCGCATTTTACTGCCTGCGACCCTGTAGTTGCAAACGCTACTACTGCATTTGTAACCCTCTGGTCTGAATTGGGTTGTGGTACCACCGTAAATCAGTTAGAGATTTATGATATTACCGATGTTGTAAACCCAACATTGCTAAGCGTTAGAAACCTAGCCTTCCCAAAAGGTTTGGGACTTTACGGAAATTATCTAATTGTATGCGACGACGAGATTAAGGTTTTTGATGTTTCGGACCCTACCAATTCAGTGTTGGTTCACAATATAGACAGGCTTGCTTTTGATGTTATAATTCAAAATAATGTACTTATTGCAATCGGACAAAACGGAATATATCAATACCAATTAAATCCGAATAATATTACGGATACTTCAGAATTGAGTACTATAAACTTTTAAATAAGTCTTAAATAATTGTGTTCGCATAAAAACTATTGTACCTTTAATTATAAAACTAAAAGTAAACCAAAATATAAATCATGAAAAAAATTAGTTTAGTTTGTAGCCTATTTGCTTTGTTGGCATTTGTAGGTTGCAAAAATGAAAAAAAAGATGCTGAAAATTTAGATACTATGAATGATACCATTCAGGTAGAAGCACCAGCAGAAACCGAAGTAACTAAAAGCGTTTCAGTAACCATGGAGCCAAAGAGTAAAAGTACCGCACAGGGCGAAGTTTATTTTAGCGAAACAAATAGCGTGGTAACACTTGAAGCTAAGTTTAGCGGCTTAACCCCGGGCACACACGCAATCCACCTGCACGAAAAGGCCGATTGTAGCGCCGAAGATGCAACATCGTCAGGCGGACATTGGAATCCCACACATTCCAAACACGGTAAATGGGGCGATGCAGAGGGCTATCACAAAGGCGACATTGGTAACTTTGAGGTAGGCGAAGATGGAAACGGAAAGATTACCATGCTTACAGATCAATGGTGCATAGGATGCGGCGATGAAGATAAAGATATAATTGGCAAAGCCGTAATTGTTCACGAAGGACAAGACGATTTTAAAACGCAACCTACTGGCGATGCTGGAGGAAGAGTTTCCTGTGGTGGAATAATTAAATAATAGTACTATACATTTTGTAAAAGCCATCTTAATTTTTAAGGTGGCTTTTTTTTATTTCACTTTTTGAAGGAGTAAAATAATTAAAATGAATTTTAAATTTATTAATATTGAAAACAACTAATAAAACACACCCAGCCCCTTATGCATACTTCGCCACAATATTACTTATTTACTATTTTACTTCTTTTTGCGCTAAACATTGGTTATTCCCAAGATAGAAGTAAATATGAATTGCTCTGGGAGATTAAGCACAAAAATAGCGACAAAAAATCGTATCTGTTCGGTACCCTTCACCTTAAGGACGCTCGTGCCTTTAGCTTTAGTGATTCCGTAATACCTGCTATACAACGTTCTGAAGTGTTCGCTTTGGAAATTCATCCCGATTCTGCAGTAAGTGGCTTTAGTGAAAAATTTTACAGTACCGAAAAAGAAAATATTTATAAAAAAATTCTTTCAGAAGAAGAATATCAAAAATTGAAAGATCGTCTTTTTGAGGTAAAACAAATAAATTTGGATAGTTTCCCAATGAAAGATCCGAGTTTAATAAAATCTATGTTAACCAATACTGTAGGCAGGTCTGACGACAGACGTACTTTTTTAGATGCCTATTTATACGGAATTGCGTACAACAGCAAAAAAGAAATAACCGGTCTTGAAGATGTTGCAGATCAAATGTACATATTTAATGACCAAAACGATATAACGTTGCGCGAGAGTATTTTATCTATTTTGGACGATACCCAGCGAAATACGAATAATCAAATTAACCACATAACACAGTTATATTACGAAGGCGATTTAGAAAAAATACTAGATTATGTAAGCGACAGGGCTACGGATTCTATCATGGTTAAGCGAAACCTCGTTATGCGCAACAGTATTGAAAACATTATAAAAACCAAGACCTTATTTGCCGCTGTTGGCGCAGCTCATTTACCTGGCGAGCAAGGTATAATTGCTATGCTTCGCCAAGATGGATATGAGGTAAATAAAGTAAAGGCCACCTTTAACAATACTGAAGCACAATACAGTATAACGCCCGATTTAGACAGATGGGTGCTAGATCGCGACGAATCTATGGGTTATAGTGTTTTAACGCCCAACAAGGCAACCCCAATTGCAATTAATGAAACCGTAAATGCCATGACGAGTACCGATTTAATTTACGGCGGAAGTTTTATGTATATGATTGGCGATTTAAGAAATCAGGTGTTAAAAGAAGGGTATGATTTTCTGGGTAATATTATAGCCAGTCAGACCCGTATGCCCACGGATTCAATAATAAGTAAAGAAACTTTTGTAAAAGACGATGTTCAATTTACCGAAGTGCTTATAGCAAAAGGCAGTGAATATGTACGCATGCGCTTAGCCATGAAAGATAAAATAGTATATACTTTTATGACCGAAAATACTTTAGACGAAATTAATTCGGCCTACGCAAATGCATTTTTTAATTCTATTAAAATTTTTATACCCAAGGTACAACCATCTATCTGGAAAACACATACAGATAGCATTGGTGCGTTTAGCATTCGCGTGCCAGGCAAGATTTTAGATAGGAGCCAGACAAAAGACAATCCGGACGGAAATGATAATTCGCCCTACATAATTAATATTTTTTCGGCAGAAGACAAGGCTAACAATTCTATTTATCTGGTTCGTTATAACGATCAACCGGTGGGTTATTATTTAGATCAAAAAGAAGTATATTTTAACGAGTTCGACACCTATTTTAAAGCGAGTGGAAGCTACGTAGCAGAGCCTGAAAAAATAATGATGGATGGAAATGAGGGTAGAAAATATGAACTTTTATTTTCAGGAAAACACCATACTATTGCAAAGCTATTTTTACGCGGAAACAGGACATACCTGCTCATGGCACAAAGTTTTAATGAAGAAGAAAAAATTTCAGCAGATAATGAATTCTTTAAGTCGTTTACATTTTTACCATATACCAACGCAGCTTTTGATACTATCGTAAACATTCAAGATAAATATTTGTTTACGGCACCGAGCAAAAATGTGCTAACCGAAGACGAACCCCAAGATGCCTATTCGGAATACAGTTCCGTAAAAAATTACAGCTCGCTGGACCCAACCTCATCGGGTACGTATTTGGTTCAACAAATGAAATTAAAACCGTATTACAGAAAAAAATCGCTCGACGCGTTTTATAAAGATTACGCCGAGCTACTTATTGCCAACAACGATAGTATTACAAGTAATGTGAGCATTACTTTGGGAGGAAAACCCGCGCGCGAAATTTTTATGCAAAACACAAATACCCACGTAAAGCAGCGGATGAAGATTGTGTTGGATGACGATACTATCCTTTTAATGCTTACCTATTTAGGCGATGAGGAAATTAATAATCCCCGCGTTGAGAAATTTTTCAATTCCTTAAAAATTAAACATAGCTCCAAAAATTTTGATCTTTCGGCTTCAAAAGCAGATTTAATTTTTAAACACTTAAAATCCGAGGACACCACAAAATTTGCTGAAGCTAGTGGTGCTTTGGGGTATTACGATTTTGATGCTTCGGAATACAAATATTTGGAAAAGCATTTAAAACACAATTTTCCAGACGACTCTATCTATTACGGTGCAAAATATTATATAATCAATGCCATGGCTCAACTTGAAAAACCAGAGACGCTAAAAACGTTTTCTTCATTCTATAAAAATGAACAAAACAGTTATGAAGCACGTATAGAAATTCTTGAGCAGCTTCCAAAACTAAAAAATACGGAGGCTATGGCAACTTATTTTAATCTTTTAAAGAAGCATAAACTCAATCACCCGTCAAACAAGGACTATGATATTATGACTTCGTTTTTAGATACTATTCCGCTGTTGGTTGAAAACGATGCACAGTTTGCCGAACTTGCAGAAATAGACGATTACAGAGCCGAAATAGCATCAATGTATTCCTACTACGTCATGGAAGATAGTATTTATAAAGATAGGATGCCATTACTAAAAAATAAGCTTTTAAGGCATATGTACGAAGATGCAGCCCTATATGTTGATACAATTGCACGAAAAGGGAATTTGCTTATTACCGACGGACTTATGTACAGTTATATTGAATTTGCAAAAGGTTTTAAAAATATTCCGCAGGAAGTTTCAAAAACATTAAAACTAATTTCCGAACAAGTAAAAGATGATAATTGGTTGCAAGCTCAGGCATTAATGGCAGCAATTGAATTAAATATTGAAATAAATCCTCAAATTGTAAAATCTGTTTTAAAAGAACTATATGTGCGTTTTGAATTGATGGAGAGTTTAGTAAAGGCAGAAAAATCATATTTAATTCCCGAAGAATATTTAGCCCCTTTAGCGTTTGCCAAGCTATCACTCTACAACATGGTTGGGGCCGAATACGATGGCTACCCTGAAATTATAAACTATTTAGACCAATTGACCATAAACAACAAAAAATATTTCGTTTTTCAATTTTCGTATTCAGAAGACGACACTACTAAGTACTTGGGAATTGTACTGCAGGAGCCAATAAACTTTACAGATTTTAAAATGGCAGAAGCGTTTACAGATCACGAAATTATGGAGGAGGATTGGAGAGACCAAGCACTAAACATAATAGTCCCATAACAACCAACAATTAAAATCTTGATAATCATTTTTAAATATTAGTGCATTATTTTAACAATTAGATGAATATAAAATAATCTTTGTAGTTATATTTTCAATTATTTCGGTAACATTTTATACTTTTATCGAGAATATATATCCCAAATTTATGAAAGTAATATTACCTCAGTTATTACTCACTTTTTCTCTACTTTTTTCAATTTCTTTACATGCCCAAGTGGGTATAGGAACAACAAACCCAAAGAGTGCGCTAGACATTACGGCCTCTGATTCGGCAGATCCTTCAAATACAGATGGTATTTTAATTCCCCGAATTAATAGGTTTCCCACTACAAATCCAACAGCAGATCAAGATGGGTGTTAGTGTTTTTAAATCAAGATATTGTTGGGTATAAAAAAGGATTCCACTATTGGGACAATGCAAATTCACGCTGGATTTCTTATGGAGGTGAATGGAAAGATGGTGCAAATTCAAATGGGGATAATTTAATCTATGCGCAGCAAGCTAGTGCCAATAATGTAGATGTTGTGGTTTATGATTCTGGCAGAATGGGGCTCGGCACCGATAGGCCAGAAGAAAGTTTAGAGATAAAATTACCGGGCGATAATGATATACAAATATCAAGTGTGGCTCCTCCAAATGCTCCAAACTTAATATTTTACACTACAAATGGAACCGATTTTGCCAATAGAGATTTTTTAGCCGATAATGAACCCATAGGCTATATTACTGCAAAAGCCTATAATGGTACAGGGAAGTCTGGAGACCTCGCCAATATTCAGATTAAATCTGATGGCGTACACACCGCAGCTAGCCTTCCTACCAAAATAGAATTTGTGGTTACCCAAGAAAATTCTACGGGAATAGATGCTGCCAATCCGCAAATGGTAATTAAAAATAATGGTAATGTTGGAATTGGGATTAATGATCCTGTTCTGCCCTTAGATGTAAATGGCTCAGCAATTATTAGAGATAGTTTTCTTGTGGGCAGCAATGCTGGTATTGTAGGAAGTACTGCATTAGTGGGAAAAGTAACCATTGGAAATGTGTCAAATCCTAATGCAACCGATCTTTTGGAAGTAGGTGGAAACAGTTATTTAAGAGGTGCTTTAAAGGTTTCTGGAAATTCAACATTTGTCGGTAAGGTAAAAATTGGCACAACCGGCATCCCTACGGCAACTTTAGAAATCGCTCCAGGAACTTCGGGTGTAGGCGGCGCTCCTCTTAAATTATCATCTGGTACAGTGACCACTACTCCGGAAACAGGGGCGATAGAATATGATGGTACACAATTGTATTTTACACCATCTAACTTACGCAAGACCGTTTTAACTGCGATAGAATTTTCATATTCCGGTCTTAGTCTTGGAAACATACCCGCACATGGTACGGTAGAAGTAGGATCTGTTCCAATTAATGGTGTAAGGTTAGGTGATATATGTTCCTGCTCTCCATATCCTAACATTGAAGCTTCACTGATTTGGCAATGTTTCGTTAATGCTGATAATCAAATTACTTTTAGGCTTTCAAATATTAGTACTTCACAAGTTTATAATAATTCAACAAATTGGAAGGTTATTATATATAATTGACAATTCCGAAAGTTATATGGTATATAAATGATAACCCCTTGGATCTTCAAAGAGGTTTTTAATATATGGTATTCGTGTAATTTATGTCTCAAATTCTTTTTTATTTAATGATTATTGCAAAATAAATTTCTTTAAAAATTAAATAATCTGTCATTTTTTGAAACATGAAAATAATAAAAGACACTCTTTAGCAGAAAGACATACAATTCATATAAACGTTAAATTATGCATTTAATCGATAAAAATATCGGTTAAAATGTTAATTGTTAAATATTTTACCATAGATTTGCCATAAACATATACCCCAAATAATATGGAAAAAGCAATTTTAAAACTGAGCGTTGTTCTTTTACTGGTTTCAGCACCACTTCAAGGTCAGGTAGGTATAAATAATACGGATCCGAAAAGTACTTTAGATATTTCGGCCTCTAGTATTTCTGCTCCTTCAAATACAGATGGTATTTTGATACCAAGAGTAAACGATTTTCCATCAGTAGATCCTGGAGGAAATCAAAACGGAATGATGATTTTTCTGCAAAATGCAGTTGGTTTAAATGATAAAGGATTTTATTATTGGGACCACCCCAATAGCAGATGGTTTTCCATTGGCGCAGAAGAATGGAAGGCAGGAACGAACATCAGTGGCGACAATCTAATTTATGCTACCCGGGCTAAATTAACAGGAACCGATGTAGTTATTACAGATGATGGCCGTATTGGTTTTGGAACAAGTGATCCAATAGAAAGATTTGAATTTAAGGGGCCCGGTGATAACGATTTTCAAATAACAAGTGCTAATACCAATCCGCCAAATTTAATTTTATACAATACAGCAGGGACATTGGAAGAACCTTTACCACTTCCATTAAATCAGGAAATTGGTTCGTTTATCGTAAAAACATTCGATGGTAGTAGAATAAGAGAACCTGGAGGTGTTCGTTTTTATATAGATAGTGTAGCGGTATCGGCAGATAATGTTCCCACTAGATTTGTAGTAGAAACTACGCCTGTGGGTAGCTCATCAGATGTAGAAAGACTCGTTATAAAAAATGACGGTAAAACAGGCATTGGAACATCCCAACCAACTCAAACCTTGGACGTAAATGGTAGTACAAGAGTTAGATCTTTAACCGCCGGTCCGGTTTATACTGATGCAAATGGAAATTTATCAAATACTGGTCCTGCGATAGTTGCTTCGGGAAAAGTAGCTTATGATGGTACTGCTATAAAAATTACAGGAGCAACTGTTTCAAAAATAGGCACAGGTAATTACAGCATTACTTTTTCAACTAGTAGAGACCATAGTAATTATATAATTCAGTTAGCATATCTAGAATGTACTGGAACAGGTGCTGATTGTCAAGGTGATAACAGTATTAATATTTCCTATAGTAGCCAATCAACCAGCGGCTTTAACGTTGGAATTGGCTCCAACGACAATGGTGGGACTGCAAGAGTGCCAAGAGATAGAGAATTTATGTTTACGGTTATAGATTTTTAAAAAACACCCGATACCAAAAAAGCCGATATTTAACTTATCGGCTTTTTCTGGTAATAATCAACACGTTCATTAAATATGCAAGGCTCTATCGTCAGTCGCAGCAAGCGCCGCTTCTTTAACAGCTTCGGCATAGGTTGGATGTGCGTGGCTCATACGTGCAATATCTTCGGCGCTAGCGCGGAATTCCATTGCTACAACGGCTTCGGCAATTAAATCAGCTACCCTTGCTCCTACCATATGTACGCCCAAAACTTCGTCGGTAGTTTTATCTGACAGTATTTTTACAAAACCATCAATATCACCACTTGCACGGCTTCTACCCAAAGCACGCATAGGAAATTGTCCTGCTTTGTATTCTACATTAGCGTCCTTTAATTGTTCTTCGGTTTTACCTACTGAAGCAACTTCGGGCCACGTGTAAACAACGCCTGGAATTAGATTATAATCAATATGCGGCTTTTGTCCGGCGATAATTTCGGCAACTAAAGTTCCTTCTTCTGAAGCTTTATGTGCCAGCATTGCTCCGCGAACTACATCGCCAATGGCATAAATGTTTTTAATATTTGTTTGGAGATGATCGTTAACGTCAATCATGCCGCGTTCGGTGATTTTTACACCTGCATTTTCAACTTTTAAACCGTCGGTATATGGTTTTCTTCCAACGGAAACCAAGCAATAATCCCCTTTAAATGTTACTTCTTTATCCTTTTTATCGGTAGCAGTAATGGTTACTTCTTTTCCTTTTTTAGACACCGCAGAAACTTTATGAGAAAGATAGAATTTAACGCCCTGCTTTTTCATCGCTTTCATTAACTCCTTACTTTGCGCGGCATCCATCGTTGGGATAATGCGATCCATATATTCCACTACAGACACATCGGCACCTAAACGACGGTACACTTGGCCTAATTCTAAGCCAATTACGCCACCACCAATTACAACTAAATGTTTTGGAATTTCCTTTAAGCTCAAAGCTTCTGTTGAAGTAATAATTCGTTCTTTATCCAGTTTTATAAACGGAAGTGTAGCGGGCTTACTGCCGGTTGCAATAATTGTGTTTTTTGCTTCAATGGTTTGTTTTTTTTCTCCTTCTGTAATTTCAATATGGGTTGCATCTTTAAAAGCCCCCATTCCGGTAAAAACATCAATTTTGTTTTTATTCATTAAAAACTCAATTCCTTTGGTGGTTTGCTCTACTACCGAAGCTTTGCGTTCTACCATTTTTTTGAAATTCACCTTTATATCGCCGGGAATTTCAATTCCGTGATCTTCAAAATGTTTTATGGCTTCTTCGTAATGATGCGACGAATCTAGCAATGCCTTACTGGGAATACAGCCTACATTTAGGCAAGTGCCGCCTAAAACATTATATTTTTCAATGATCGCGGTTTTCATACCCAATTGTGCGCAACGGATGGCGGCTACATAGCCACCGGGACCCGATCCAATTATTGCTACATCATAAGTGCTCATAAAATATTTCTTTTAAATTGAAGTGCAAATTTAACAGTTAAAGCTTAGATAGTAAAAGTTATAATCAATAAAGTTTAGGCATTTTTCGAAACGATTTTTTTAAAAGGAATTGGCTTATAATTTTACCACTCATTTTAATTTTTGCAAATTTGTCAAACAATCTAAACAATTCAATTATGGCTTTTAAACCAGCAGATAAAATACAGGATTTACAATATTTCGGTGAGTTTGGAGGGGTAAATCCCTCTATTTCCGATTCTTCGACCTATACGTTTCTTTCGGCAAAAACAATGTTTGATACTTTTGAAGGCAATGCCGAAGGCTGTTACTTATATTCGCGCCACTCTACCCCTTCCAATTTATACTTGGGCGAAGCTTTGGCAGCAATGGAAGGAACCGAGACCGCAAATGTTGCCGCCAGTGGAATGGGCGCAATTACACCTGCAATTTTACAGCTGTGCAAAGCTGGCGATCACGTAGTTTCCAGCCGAACTATTTATGGCGGAACCTATGCTTTTTTAAAGAATTTTGCGCCGCGATTAAATATTGAAACTTCATTTGTAGATATTACAAAGCTAGATATCGTAGAAGCTGCGATTACCCAAAATACAAAAATATTGTACTGCGAAACGGTTAGCAATCCACTTTTGGAGATAGCCGATATTGAAGCACTTTCAAAAATTGCCAAAAAACATGGCCTACAATTTTTAGTTGATAATACTTTTTCGCCCTTAAGCATTTCACCTGCCAAATTGGGTGCCGATGTGGTGTTGCACAGTTTAACAAAATTTATAAACGGGAGCAGCGATACTATGGGCGGTGTTGCTTGCGGCACACAGGATTTTATTGATACGCTTCGCAATGTAAACGATGGGGCAAATATGCTACTTGGCCCGGCAATGGACAGTTTGCGGGCAGCTTCAATATTAAAGAATTTACGCACGCTTCATATTCGGATAAAACAACATAGCGAAAATGCTATGTATTTAGCCGAAAAATTTGAAGCCGACGGCCTAAAAACAGTTTATCCCGGATTAAAATCGCACAGTGGTCATGAGCTTTTTAAAAAAATGATGAACGCAGAATACGGTTTCGGCGGAATGTTGACAGTAGATGTAGGTGGAATTGATAAAGCCAATGAGTTAATGGAGCTTATGCAGGAAAAAAACCTCGGCTATTTGGCGGTGAGTTTAGGTTTTTACAAAACATTGTTTAGTGCGCCTGGTTCTTCTACTTCATCAGAAATACCTGAGGAGGAACAAAGAGAAATGGGCCTTAGTGATGGATTAATACGTTTTTCAATAGGATTGGATAACGACATAGCACGCACCCATCAAATAATGAGGAAATGTATGGTTGAAGTCGGGATTTTGTAGATGCGTAACGTAGTATAACCAGAAACTCCCGAAGATGATCCGGGAGTTTTTTATATGTCACTTCAAGTTTTTAGGTTGCTATAATTATCCCAATTTTTAGATATTTGTAATTGGTAGATTTTTTTACATTTTCCTTTGATCGACTTCTATATATAAAGGTTATTGGCACGCACTTAAATGTTTTTATTTTTGAAGTGTAGCTAAAAAATTGACTTTAATTAAAATAAAAAATAGCAAATCCCGGAAATACAATCGCTTTCACTCAGCTAGTCTAAATTTTACCCCTAACCTCTCTCTTATCTTCCTATTTTCCATAAACAGTGTAAATGTTTGCGGTTTTTTCCTGTTTTAGCAACTTGTACATTTTTTGAATTATCATTTATAGTGATTACGTGGAAGGGGGAGACCACAGGTTATTATATTTGTAAACAATCTATAATACGCTATATACACGCTATAAACATACTATAAATACGCTATAAATACACTTTATACACACTTTATATACGCAATATTAGAAAATGGTAAGAGAGTATTACTGAATCGGGTATTGGCATCCAGTATTTTGGTGGATTTATTATATTCTGAAACCCTTCTAATGATCAATGATCCGTTGACATAACAATTAATCTTCAAGAAATTTTTTGAATAAACCACCTTTTATAAGGGAATCGGGCTGTGTTTTTTGTAATTGGTTTTGGTATGGGATGCATTCGTACAGTAGCATGGTTACAAATATCCTTTACTTCGGAAATGAACGGAATGCCTGCATTGGTTAAGCAGTTGCAAGGCAGCGCGATTTAACAAGCCCAAATAAGAATTGCGGCAAATAAAAAGTCCATTAAATTCTACATTAAATAGCTTATATTTATCGGATAACCACAACAAATGACTTGGTTTAGACTAGCATAGGCTCGGTATAACCAAGATAAATGTTTGGATATAACATATTGCCACACATTTTGAAAAAAATCGTCATCATATTAATAATTGCCAATTTGTTTTGCAATTGCGAAACGAAGAAGCATAAAGTGGCATTAAAGAAAACGGAATTCTATTATCCTCGAATTTCTAACTTTAAATCTGATTCTTCACTGATTAAAATATATTTGGACTCTATAGAAAATTATGGAGAATTAACAAAGATAGCCGACAAAATCGCTTGTGACGTAAAAGAACCTTTATTGAGGTTCGGAAATGAAAAAACGGACTTTAATCTGATTATTTATAAAGAATGTTCTGAATCAAATGACATTGTCGATTTTTCTGGTAGAAATGTGATTTCGATAGAGAATGAAACAATAATAATAAATGACGAAATTGAAAAACCATTTGATAGCCTAAAATCCGTTTTAGAAAACCACATACTAAATCCGAAAAAAGTTTTCGACTATTCAACTGATATAGAGAAAGCTTTAATAATGTATTACCAAAATAGTTCGTATAGCTCGAAAGATATTAAGAAACAGCTAATTCAAATTGTTACTGAATTTAATAATTTGAATACAAAACATTCTGACAGTTTACCGCTTAAAATTAAATTAAATGAATATCCGTATATTCGAATTGAAAAACCGCCATTTCCAACGAACTGAAAAAAAAACGTGTGGCAACACAGTATATAAGCTATGGCTTGGTCTGTCCTCACTTGGAAAATCCTGCGGATTTTCCAAAGTCAGTTTTTATTTGGAGAGGTCTGTGCCGAGACACGCCACAGCTCATAAACGTTGGCATTGTAAAACATTTAAAACAAACATTGTGAAAAACAAAATAACACTCATCATATTTCTTATATCTATCGGAATTAGCTTTGGGCAAAACGAAAAGCCGAATAGAGAACCATTCGTTTTAAAATTAGCGGTAGATAGCGTCAATTATTATCAACAAGAAATACAAAAGTCACCATATTTTGTAAAAGACAATATCCTTCAAATATTTCCGTCCGAAAAAATAAATATCGAAGTTGAAATTGAAAATGATAGCATAATATCAATGAAAACAGTTGAAAAAGTTGAGTTTCCTGAAAAAACAATAACAATTGACTTTAAGCAAGAGGTTAAAGATAGAAAAAGCGAAATGATGATGCTGACCGTAAAAAATCCTTTTGATAAAACTATGACTTATGATGCGAGAATGTTTATTGTAGGACGAGAAGAACTATTAAAAACAAGTATAATTCCTATTAGACCAAAACTTACGAATTTCGAAATGTGGAATGATGTCATTATCACGCTGATATTAGATAATTGGGAATGGACAGCGAAATAAAAACGTTTTACAACAATGTATAACCGTTGTGTGTCATTAAAAACAAGAAAATGAGAATGTCAAAAAGGTCTATTTTAAAATATTTTTCTGGCATTAAAACCATAGAAATGAAGATAAATAAAAAGTCTGTATTAAAATATATACTTGAATTGTTGATTGTTGCTTTTGGAGTTTTTTTAGGGATAGAAGTGAGTGAATACAAGTCTGATAAAAAAATGAAAGAAAATGTTATAGAATCTTTGGACTTAATAACAAAAGAGTTGCAATCAAACTCATTAAGATTAGAAGAATCTATTATTTATCATCAAAACATTAAAGTAGGATTTGATAGTATTAGAAAAAATATTTCAATGGAAAATGCATATTTACCATATTTTTCAAATACTGTATTTAGACATAATTCTATTCCAAATTGGAATGGGCTTGGAATTCCTGGTATTGAAGACATAGCATTTGAAAGTGCAAAAATTGGCGGAATTTTTCAAGAATTAGATATTGAGAAAATAAAACTAATATCGAATGCTTATAAAAAATTAAATTCAAATACTGAATTAGGAAGAAGTTTAACTACTAAATTTATCGGAATAGATTCAAATACGAAAATTTTGGATATAATCGGAATTTTTGAATTGCTAACCAATGACGTATTAATGACAGAAATATATTTAAAGAAAGAATTGGATAAAACGATTGAAAAACTTAATAATGCCACACAATCAATAGACGGTTCCGCTCCTAAATAGGAACGGAGTGCACCTCTCACACCACCCAGCGTACAGGTTTCGTACTGGGTGGTTCGCAGTCCATATTTCCAATCGCTCTTTACACCAATTGGAACTATTGCGTACTTTAAGAAAAGGCTACAGATATTTCCGTTCCTTATCTAATTTCCGAAAAGATTGCGTTCAGTCCTTCCCCACCCGTGAGACCTATGCAGTTTGCTGCACCTCGTTTCCCGTGAGTACTATGACCTCTGCTGACTTCTCCATTATGCCAATACGTGGCTATGGAGACCTCCCAAGGTAATGGCATCTTCTTTCTCTCGATTCCTGCCGTATCTACATATATGCACTTTTGGTTTTCTTGGGGCCTTACAATTATGTGGTTGCTTACCCGTGCACAAATGCCTCTGTATACGGTTCCTGCTTGGTTTATCCTGAGCGCAGCCGAAGGGTCAGTACCGAGATTGTAGTCCTGCTTCTTTCACTCCTCACCTCACGATAAACGAGCTTGCAGCTTACTAATGATTCAAGGCATTACTCCTGCCCATAAGGGACTTGGACCCTCTAGATTAATTAGTTACCTTTCGGTAAAGTAAAAGATGTCCATGCTGGGTACACACACTGTATAACAGCAATTACGGCGTCCCGATGCTTCGGGAGACTGCGTCCGAATCCACGCGTAATTGCTACCGTCGGTGCTTAGCCGAAAAAGTTTAATTTTAATCCCGTAACTGACGGTTATGCAAAACCATTGTGATGCATTTTGGCAAACCTTTCGTATAAAACAATTTCCTCTTTCCGTATCCAACAAATTAATTATATTTGTATCTAAATGGATACAACTCTTAAATGATAATTACCGAAAAAACATCTGAATTCGATAAGTGGATTAGAAAGCTAAAAGACATTCGGGCAAAATCTAAAATACTTTTCCGAATTCAAAAACTTGAAACGGATGAACACTTCGGAGATTGTAAACCTATCGGTGACGGAATTAGTGAGATGAGAATTAATTATGCTAAAGGCTACCGACTATATTTTAAAGAAAAAGACAACAAAATCGTAATCCTTTTAATTGGTGGAGATAAAGCAAGTCAACAAAAGGACATAGAGAAAGCGAAAAAAATCTGGAACAGAATAAAAAATGATTGATATGGAAACCACTAAATTTGACATAGCGGACTATTTGGACAGCGAAGACATGATTGCTGAATATCTCAATACAGTTCTCGAAGATGGAGACAGTGCTGATTTGATAGTAGCGATCGGGCATATTGCAAAGTCAATCGGAATGACCAAAATTGCGGAGAAAACTGGAATGAGCAGACCAAGTCTATACAAAGCATTATCCGATGGGGCGAAACCACAATTTGGAACAATAATGAAGGTGCTGAAAGCCATTGGTGGTCAAATCAACGTGAAACCAATATCAGCGTAAAAAAAATGACACCACATCATTGGCCCTAAGTACTTGCTTTTTCTCGCGTACTTTGGAAATTCCGCAGGAATTTCCAACTTGGTACGTAGTTGCAAAGTTAAATGCTAAACCACGCAACTACTCATAGCCGAGACCGTTATTAAGCAGCATTTAAAAAAACACTCCACGAACAATCAAAAATTTCACTTACCTTTAACGTTAGTAACGTGAAAAGATATGATATTATCCTTTGGTTCAAAAGAAACCGAACAAATCCGGAACGGAATCCGAGATAAGAAAATGCCGATCGATATTCAAAGTATAGGACGTCGAAAATTGAGAATGTTAAATAACTCGCAAGACATTTCCGATTTGCGAATTCCACCATCGAACCGACTTGAAAAACTGACCGGGAAATTAAGTGATTTTTACAGTATTCGGATTAACAAACAATGGAGGATTATTTTCGTTTGGGATAATGGAAACGCGAGTGCAGTGGATATAATTGATTATCATTAAAAATAAAAAAATGGAAAAATTAGCAAATATTCATCCTGGAGAAATATTGAATTCTGAATTTCTTGAGCCTTTGGAAATTACGGCATATCGACTTTCCAAAGATTTAAAAATACCTCAAACCCGCATCTCGGAGATTATAAAAGGAAACCGGAGAATTACGGCAGACACCGCCTTACGTTTAAGTAAATATTTTGACAATTCGGCAAAATTCTGGCTCGGTCTCCAAAACGATTTTGATATCGAAGAAGAAAAAGAAAATAAGGAAAAAGAACTTAACGAAATAAAGCAACACGCGGGTAAAAACGTTGCCTAACACTGCATAACCACAATTACAGCGTCCCGATGCTACGGGAAACTGCGTCCGAATTCACGCGTAATTGCATCCGTAGGTGCTTAGCCGAAAAGCATTAAATTTAATCCCGTAACTGTGGTTATGCGAAACCATAGTGGCAAACATTTACAAAAAACTGAACGTTAAAAATTAAACTGAAGAGAATATTAGAAAAAATATGAAATTTTACACTTCAATACCTGAAAGTCTGAATCCATATTATAAAGCGGAATTGGAAAAATACCGAGCTGAATACTCAAACGGAAATTTAAAAAATGCGTGGAATCATTTGGAAAGAGCACATATAATTGGACAAAAATATCCATACGCTCATACATTTGTACATTGGAAAATGTTACAATTCGGAATTAGAATCAAAAGCGGAAAAGAAGTTATTGGACAAATTCCACGTCTGATTTTTGGAGGCGTAAAATCCTTTGTTGGAAAAATTCCCATTGGAAATCCTGGAGGAGCAAATGTTCCACCATTAAAACCATTTCCGATTGAAAAAGAACTAGAGAATGTTTTTATAAAAGCTGGAATAGAATTAAACTGAAAATAAAAAATTGGGTACCCCCATAATTAATGGCTAGTTTGAGCTTGCTTAAGCAACATCTTGCGCAAACATCTCTGAAATATTATCAAAAGAAATTGGCCAAATGCTCGGATGAACCCAAAGAGAGAAGTTAAAATTTGCATAGGTTTTAACAAAGTCGTAACATTACATTCCAATTTAAAACTTCCCTATGCAAAGTCAGGAAATTAAACCCACAGATCCAAAAGATGAACAAGTAGTAGAAAACAAAGAACTGAATATTTGGGAGGCGTTAATACCTGTCGTTGCACTTATAATAATGCTTTTTTACAATGTTTTTTTCGCTTATGGCGATGCGGCATTAGACGGAAGCAACCAGTTTATTCTTTTAATGGGTGGCGCCGTTGCTGCAATTGTTGGCTTTTTCAACAAAGTGAAATTTGAACAAATGTTGGAAGAAGTTGCATTAAACATTAAATCTACTGCTGGCGCTATTTTAATTCTGTTATTGGTGGGTGCACTGGCAGGAACCTGGCTGATAAGCGGAATAATACCAACAATGATTTATTATGGATTACAAATTTTAAATCCAACCATATTTTTAGCATCCTGTGTAATTATTTGCGCAATTATTTCGGTAGCTACCGGTAGTAGTTGGACTACTTCGGCCACCGTAGGTATTGCTTTAATTGGAATTGCAAATGCATTGGGTATTTCTGTGGGGATGACGGCCGGTGCTATACTTTCTGGCGCTTATTTTGGTGATAAAATTTCACCATTGAGCGACACTACAAACCTCGCTCCTGCTATGGCTGGTACAGATTTATTTACACATATTAGGTATATGCTGTACACCACGGTACCCACTTTAACCATTACACTTTTAGTATTTATAATAATAGGTTTTTCTTTAGACACTTCTGGAACTGCAGATACCCATTTAATTTTAGCAGCTGTAAAAGATTCAATAAATGTAAGTCCGTGGTTGTTTGTGGTGCCTCTGATTGTAATCATTTTAATTGTAAAAAAAACCCCTCCATTAATAGCGCTATTATTAGGCACACTTTTAGGCGCAGTTGCCGCCTTACTATTTCAACCTAATATTGTAGCCGCCATTGGAGGAAGCTCGTCGCTTACCTTTGAGAGTGGATATAAAGGAATAATGAACGCCATAACCGTTGATAGCGCGATTCCTACAGAAAATGAAGCTTTAAAAGAATTGTTTTCTGCTGGCGGGATGTCAGGAATGTTAAAGACCATTTGGCTCATATTATGCGCTATGGTTTTTGGAGGTATAATGGACGGGATTGGCGCACTTTCTGCCATTAGTAAAGCGCTATTAAAATTGTTTCACACTACTTTCGGGCTATTTGCAAGTACCGTGGCCAGCTGTTTGGCGCTGAACCTGACTGCCAGTGATCAATATTTGGCTATTGTGGTTCCGGGAAAAATGTATTCACAAGCCTTTAAGGACAAGGGCTTAGCACCGGAAAATCTTTCACGAACGCTTGAGGATTCAGGTACGGTAACTTCGGTGTTGGTTCCTTGGAATACCTGTGGCGCCTATCACAGTGGCGTCTTGGGTGTAGATACACTTCATTATGCCGGCTACGCCATCTTTAATTGGCTAAGTCCATTTATGACGTTGCTCTTCGCTGCTTTTAGAATTAAGATTAGAATGCTAACAACTTCTTCGGCGAAGGCCTAAAACCCATCATCACTTTTATTTATCGTTAAAATTTTAACCTATTGTTAAAATCTATTGTTTTATAAGTTAATCCATTCAAGATTTCATTCTTTTTTTAAGGTACTTTCTATCTTTGTAGTAGAAAAATATTAACCTTAAAAATAAATAAAACTATGGCTATAGTAGGAAAACAATTTCCAAACATTTCAGTTGATGCAATGAATGAAATGGGAGATACTTTTAAATTAAATGTGCTTGAAGAAGCTAAGAAAAACAACAAAAAAGTATTGCTTTTCTGGTATCCAAAAGATTTTACATTTGTATGCCCAACCGAAATTCACTCTTTCCAAGAAGTACTTTCAAAATTTGAAGACAGAAACACAATGGTAATCGGAGCATCTTGTGATACTCCCGAAGTACACTTTGCGTGGTTAAACACACCAAAGGACAATGGCGGAATTGAAGGAGTAACTTACCCCCTATTGGCAGATACAAACCGCAACCTATCTAACGCCCTTGGAATTCTGGATATTACCAATGAGCGTTACGACGAAGAAACCGGATTGTTAACTGTAGATGGCGATAACGTAACGTACCGCGCAACATATTTAATTGATGAAGAAGGAAAAGTATTCCACGAAAGCGTAAACGATATGCCATTGGGAAGAAATGTAAATGAATTTCTTAGATTAATTGATGCATATACGCACGTTCAGAAAAACGGTGAAGTTTGTCCAGCAAACTGGGAAGAAGGAAAAGATGCTATGCAAGCAACGCGCGAAGCAGTAGCCACATATTTAAGAAATTAAGATATGGTAGTTGAGTTAAAAGATGATAGTCTGCAGCAGCTTATTTCTGAAGAAAAAAACGTAGTAGTTCAATTTTCGGCAGGATGGTGTGGCAACTGTAGAGTTATGAAACCGAAATTCAAAAAATTGGCTTCTGAAACTGAAAGTTTAAAATTTGTTTTGGTAGATGCCGAAAAATATCCTGAAAGCAGAAAAATGGCCAATGTAGATAATTTGCCAACTTTCGCAACCTTTAAAAATGGCGAATTGGTAAACCAGGTGCAAACCAACAAATTTGAAATTTTAAAAGATCTTGTAAATGAAGTTGCCAGTAATTAGACATATACAACGCAACAATTCCGTAGCACAGATTGAAAGCTGTGTTGAAGTTTTGGAATCGTTTAGCGAATACAACCGAATTACGGACGAAGAGATGGATGTTATCGGCGAACTTATTACCAACCTTTGCGGTGCGGTAGAAGTTCACAAAATGATAGCAGACGGTATGCCAGAGCGCGATGCTGCCAACGCATTTGCACAAAAAGTGTTGGGAAGTATAGACCGATAATTATTTGAAGTATATTTTATAAAGGTCCCTTTGCAATTATTTGCAAAGGGACTTTTTACATGTTTACCACGCCACCAAATGGTATCTAAAGTAACTTTAATTCCTCTAACGGTACTCGTGTTATTTTAAAACAATTTTATCTTATTTTAGAAATAACGGCATTTATTTAAAAGATATTTTCGTAACTTTCAATAAACAAACACTTTACGAATGAGATGTTTATTGTTTCAAGTATTGTTTTTTCTTGGTTTTGTTGGGGTTTTTTCGGCTCAAAATCACCTTTCCTTTCAGCATTTCGGTGTGGAAGAAGGATTGTCAGGCTCAAATATTACCGCATTTTTTCAAGATAGCCGTGGTTATATGTGGATTGGTACGGCAAACGGCTTAAACAAAGGCAATGGAAAGCATTTTAAGATTTTTACCGTTTCGCGGGATAGTACGAAAAATGGACTTCCCAACCCCAAAATTAGAAGCATCATCGAGGATAAAAACAAAATGATCTGGATTGGCACCTCGGGCGGACTTTCAAAATACGACCCGCAACTTGAAGCGTTTACAAACTTTACAGAAATAGGTGATTGTAAAAATTGTCTGGCAGGCCGAATAATAAAGGTAATTAAGGAAGACGGCGACTATCTTTGGCTTGGCACCAACGGGGGGCTTTCAAAAATAAATACCAAAACTCATCAAATTACTACTTGGTGGCACAAGGAGGACAATTCAGAAATACCAAATATCTATTCAATTATAGATATACTTCTCCTAAAAAATGGCTCGCTACTTTTGGCTACAGATGAAGGTTTAGTTGCATTCGATCCAAAAAATGATAATTTTAAACAAATAGCCATTCCCCTGAAAATGCGTGAAAATGGGCTATGGAGCTTGTTTAAGGATTCCAATGACAAAATATGGATTGCTACCAATTATGATGGGGTGATACAAATGTCAGGAAATATAGACAACCCCAAATTTAAAGAGTTTCCCCAACTCACTCACCCAAAAGAAGAAAAAACCACAGTTTACGATTTTGAAGAGGATGCCTCGGGAAAATTGTGGATTGCCAGTTATGAAGGCTTAGCCGTCTTTGACCAAAAAACCAATAAAATAATTTACTACCGAAGTGAAACCGACAACTCAAATTCCATTTCACAAAACGCAATAAAAAAATTGTACCAAGACCAGCAAAATAGAATGTGGATTGGTTCTGCTGCCGGCGTAGATCTGTATGATCCCTACCTTAACCAATTTGAAATATTAAAACACCAAAACGGAAATCCACAAAGCATTTCAAGCAATAATACTTTCTGCATTTTGGAAGATTCTAAAGGATATCTCTGGTTTGGTTTTATGGATAGCGGCATAACCATTCTTTGGAAAAACGAGGATGGCGAACAAAAATTTCATCACATAACTAAAGGTACTGGCAACAAACATCTGCGGAGTAGCGCTATATATTCTTTAGCCGAAGATAAAAAAGGCAATATTTGGATAAGCAGCCCCGGCGGTCTGCATATCGTTAATTGGCCAGATAGAAGCAACTTTAATTACACAATTACTACCGTTCCAGAAGGTCCGATCGCAGCTAACAAACTTCCCGAAAAACGAATTTACGAGATTAAAAATGATGCTGAAAACCGAACTTGGTTGGCAACCCACGGAGCAGGGGTCATTACCTTTGATGCCGCCGGAAAAGCACAGCAATATCGCTATGAAGATCAAAATCCCGAAATGAGTTCCAAAGACTTTGTTGTTACGCTTCAAATAGACGATAAAAAAAGAGTTTGGTTGGGTAATTTCAATCTGGGCGGGGCTGTAGTAGAAAATCCTACTTCAGAAACTTCTTTTAAAAAAATAAAGGGCGATAAACCCTTCCATTTAAAAGTGGTAAACGACTATTTTTTTAGTGGAAAAGAGGCCTTACTTACAACAGAAGCAGGGGTGTTCCATTTTCCAAATGCAGAACAACTGCTCACTACCGAAAACCCCGATTACACATTATATACTACGGAAAATGGGCTTTCAAGCGATTTTACCTCGGAAATAATAAAGACAAAAAACAACGAATATTGGATAAGTACCGGGAACGGAATTTCAAAAATAAATACTGCTGAAAAAAAAGCCACTTCGTATAAAAGAATAATGAACGCTCGTAACTTTGAGTTCAATCACAACGCGGCAACGCTCACTAAAGACAGCGTTATATATTTCGGAGGAACGAATGGTATTGTTCGTTTTAGACCTTCAGAAATATATAAAAACCAATTTCCACCGCAAGTTTCATTTTCAGACTTTCGAATTGTGAATGTTCCCGTTGCCATTTCAAATAAAAAAACCAAGAACACGTCAATCCCAAAAAATATAGCATATGTTGAAAAGGTAACCCTAGATCCATCCGATAAAATAATTTCCTTTAGTATTGATGCAGTAAACTTCACACTTCCCGAAGAAACCCGTTACGCCTACAAACTGGAAGGATTTGATGACGATTGGATTGAATCTAAAAGCCCTGTAATTACACGGTCAAACCTCGGTGCTGGAAACTATACATTGTTGGCCAAGGCAGCAAACAACGATGGCGTTTGGAGCGAAACGGCTACTCTTGAACTGGAAATGCTCGCCCCCTGGTTCCAAAGTTGGTGGGCGTATATATTGTATTTTTTCCTTGCCATTGCAACCGTGTATTTACTCCTTAAATTACGTTTGCAGCAGGAACGTAGGTTAGAATTAGCCCGGGCGCAGGAACGCGATATTTTTAGAAAGCGAAGCTCACGCGATTTTCACGACGAAGCTGGCACCCGAATTACGCGTATCGCATTGATAACTGAACTTGCAAAAATGAAGTCTGACAATGACCCCGAAATGCTCGAATACCTGGCACAGATTGATACGAACCTTCAGGACCTCAACGGAGGAATGCGCGATTTTATTTGGGCTTTGGATCCAAGTAAAGACAATGCTTTTGATACACTAACTCGTTTTGTGGAATTTGCCGCAAAGTTCTGTGAATTCGGAAATATTCAGTTTAAGTCACAGAATATTTCTGATAATTTAAAAAAGAAAGAACTCAATATGGCTGAAAGAAGGCATCTGCTACTTATTTTAAAAGAAGCGATAAACAATAGTGTAAAGCACGGTAACTGTACAGAAATAAGTTTTAAAATAAATTCGAGACCCGGAATGCTACAACTAAGCTTAGCAGACAACGGTAAAGGTTTTAATAGCAATACAACTACCCGTGGCAACGGATTAACAAATATGAAAGAACGCGCCGAAGCACTAGGCGGTACATTGAAAATAAAATCAGAAACCAATGGCGGCACCAAACTTACTCTAACACTGGAAACTACCCGCTTGGGTAATTGAAAAAGCCTTGAAAGTAACGTATCTTTCTACAAGACAATGACTGTACAGCCCACCATAAAAATTTGTATCATAGAAGATGATGCCTTGATTTTAAAATCGCTACAACAAGTATTGAATAATGCTGACGGTTTTAAAGTAATAGGCACGTATTTTTCTGCGGAAGCGGCACTCGAAAACTTTAGTGAAAACTACCCCGATGTGCTTCTATTAGATATTGATCTTCCAGGCATAAGCGGTATTGAGGCTATTGCGAAGTTAAAAAAAATACAGCCTGACCTAAACATTGTAATGCTTACGATACACGAGGAATCTGAACACGTTTTTTCCGCGTTACGGCAAGGAGCTGTGGGATATTTGGTAAAGGGCAATCATTCAAAATTGCTGCTCGATGGCATACGTGAAGTTTTTGAAGGCGGCGCGCCTATGAGTCCTTCTATTGCTAGAGAAGTAATTACTTCGTTTAAGCCATCGTACGAAACTATTTTAAGCGAACGGGAATTGGAAGTTTTGGAAAAGCTGAGCAATGGCACCAACAACAGCCAGATTGCAGATGAGCTCTTTGTTTCGGTTAACACCATTAAAGCACACGTAAAAAATATCTATAAAAAGCTGCACGTTAATTCACGAGCGGAGGCAGTAAAGAAAGGGTTTCGCAAGGGACTCTTTTGAAGTTTACATTTATAAATTTAAAATAATACAGATGAAACAATTAATAGCCACCACCGTATTTATAATTATATCGCAATTTGTTTTTGCGCAAAATTTTACCGGCAGTTTTGACCTCGTTATTGGCCCGGAAAATCCAGACGTCAATAGCCGGAGCGATACGTTATCCTTCTTTTTTGGAGAAAACAAAAAGGCGCTTATCATTCATGCCCGTGGCAACCAACCCGATCTGCGCTTGGTTTTTAGTCCGAAAGACAGCACTATTACCGGGTTATTTATAGTGAATGAAAAAAAAGGTGGCTATATATTGCCGATGAACAAAAAGTATTGGCCCTCAATGGATTATGCGCTTAGGGATTACGGCACAGGTCCAAGAAAACAGTTGAACACGGCCAACGAGCAAAAAGAAATAAATGGTTACTTGTGTAATAAAATGGTTTGTAGCTTCGATAAATTGGAAGCTACTTTTTGGATTGCCAACGAAATTGAATTGAGTTTGGTACAAGTGTTGGCCTACCAAACCGTAGGTGCCGGAAAAGATGATAGTGCGGTAGAAATGCTAGCAAACTGCGGAATACAGGGATTTTCGATGCTTGCGAAAATTCACGTGCGGGAAAGGAAAGATCCAGTACTGTTATCAATACTTAATTTGAACGATACCTTTGACGATGCAATTTTTAGTACCGAGGGCCATACGCTTGCCGATATGACGGAGCAATAAATATGCTTTCCCTTTATGCATTCACTACTGAACAATTACGCCCAAAAATTGAAAATCCCGCTTGTATTATATACGAGCGGGACTTCAATTTAAAAGCACTTCAACAAAACTTATTTTTCAAATTATTTTATATAGACTTCAAGGTTATTTAAACAAACAATTGGCTACACCCACATTATCACTTACGTCCAAACCCGATTTAAATGGTACCGTTCCCGAAGGCAATGAAGAAATAGGATAACCTTTAAATCGCAATCCATTTATTGATATCGCTCCCCCACCTGATATTTTAATTGCTGAAGGGAACACAGAAACTTCGGTATTTGAGCTTGATGGCGCAGCCCCATTTTTAGGATGTACCATTGTAATTTGCGGTGAAACAAAATAGCTGCCGGCGGTTTGCTGGACTGCTTGGGTAAAATTTAGAACTTCGCCATTCATCAGCAAAGCAGGTACTGAATTTTGATAAGGGTTAGAATAATCCGTAACTGCCTCAACCATATTTGGATGTAATTTGGCATTGGAGGCTTTATAAATATCCTGACCAAAATTTTGCCAAGAAATATTACCGGAAATCTTTTCAGACCCCACAAAAATAGCTTGATGTTCATTTTCAGCCTTTATCTTGAGGGGCGGCAAACTTGAAGTTCCCCATTGCACCGAGGCGGCTTGCTTATAAGTACCATCCCTTACAATTATAGTTGCATTTTTTCCTTGTTGCCGTTTGCCATTGGCAACATCCAACGCTTTTTGAAGTGTTGCAAACGGATTGGTTTTACTACCAGAATTGGCGTCGTTACCATCCATTGCAACATATAGGTTTTCTGGATGATCATCATCACCGTTAGTTCCGTCGTCATTTGGGTTTTGCCCTATTGAGCCTCCCTCTGTATCAATTCCATCTAAAATAGGATCATCTTCAGCTATATAATCTGCTTCCCCACAAAAACACAGTTCGTCTATAAACACTTCACTGCCATCAGTACTGGGGTATTTTTGTGCGAGTTCCACCGCATTCATTCCATAGGGTGGCGTAATGGGAAAGCCGCTATTTACCATTTGCAGCTGTATTACTGCTTTAGCCACTTTTCGGTTTGGCAAAATGCGAAGTGGAATTCTGAAAGGAGTCCAATCGCCAGTACTTTTTGAAATTACTGAAGCAGTTTCTCCCGGCATCACACCACCTGCAAAGTTTTTGTTTTCCATAAATAATATGGGCCAAATCCATAGCTTATCGCCTTCTTTTAAATTAGCTTTATAATAGCCACATAATGCGCCGGGAGCTTTTTCCACGGGAAAACTCATGTTTTCGCGCATAAAAATTTCGTTTTCTGCTAAGACAGCTCCTTCACAATTGCCTTGACAGGTAAATAACGAACCGCTAAAGGAACTCTTCCGTAGTTGCTCTTTAATTGATGCTGGTAATTTTGCATACTCTGCCGGTTTTTCATTTTTAAGCATTTCAAGTATTGAAGCATTTTTTATCCGAACGCCAAAGCCGAATTTTCCCGGAGTTTGGAATACATTCCGCATATCAAAATTAATGTTTGGCGTGCCGTATTTATCGCCCATATTTGTAGTGAGCCAGTTTTTGGGGTTGTCGGTTCCAGACCATTCCTGAAAATTTCCGTTGGGAATAGGTATGCAATCGTCTTGGGCAATTGCGACCGTAAAGAACAAAAAGCTGATGATATAGAGTAATTTTTTCATATTCTTTCGTTTTATAAAAGTTTGAATTCCGTTCTACGGTTTTTCGCCTTATTAAGTGCAGTATCATTAGAAGCCACTGGGTCGCTTTCTCCTTTTCCTTGGGTTGTTAACCGAGCTTCAGAAACTCCAAACTCATTTACCAACGCATTTTTTACCGATGCTGCACGACGGTTGGAAAGATCCATATTGTGTTCATCGGATCCATCGGAATCCGTGTGGCCGGTAATCAATATATTTTTTCCCTGTTCAGAATTTATCGCTTCCGCAATTTCCTTTAGAATACCATAAGCTTCAGGTTTCAATTTATCGCTATCTACATCAAACGTGATGGCGGTGGTAGAATAGCTTCCCGTTTTAAACAACTTGGTCCGTGGTTCTGGCAAACCTTCGGCCACACGTAAGTTAGTTAACAAAATGGCCTGATCGTCCTTCAGCCCATAACTGTCAAAAATGATACTGCCAAAATTTTTAGAGTCGTTGATGGCTCGTGGCGCATCAAAAATTTTCTCACCATTCACATACATTCTATAGCGTTTCTCTTTAACTGAAATAGCCACATGCATCCCTTTCTGAAAAGCTTGGCGTATATCTCTTTCGGTTCGCCCTACGGCCATTTCACCCTCACCTTGGTGATCTATCGATTTTAAGTTTTGGGCTTTAACCCAATTGGGATATGGTGAGAAATAGCTATACACATATCGCTGGCCTAATTTTAAAGGTTTAACCCCATCGGCTAAATACACATAAAAGCCTGCTGTTTGTGAAGTATTATTATTCTTTAAATTAAATGCTCTAACATCAAATTCAACAGTAAAATCCTTTGGCAGATTCTTTGGTAAATCTGGTTCGTACTTTGTATAATTGTACATTTTCAACCATTTTTGTTTCGGATTGTCACTTAAAGTAACAAGCTCACCAGAACCTTTGGTATTCCATAATTGCGGAAAATCGCCCACGGGGTCATCGGCAAAATCGTCAAAAAGAATGATATCCTCTCCCGGCACCCAATCGCTTTTTTTGTACATGGTTACCGTGGCGGTCTCGGTTTGAGCTACTTCTGTGTTGCTTCCACCATTGGGTTCGCCACTATTACCATTTGAGGTTCCATCATTAGAAGTGCCACTGGAGCTACTTCCGCCATCGTTGCCCAAAAGGGTATCCATTGCTTTCCCGGTATCTTTTTCAACTTTTTTCTCTAATTTTCTGGTGATGACATCTTCAGATTTTTTTCCTAATTTTTTCCAGATCTGTGCTTCGGCTGTTTGTACGCCCAAAAACGCCACCAATACCGACACGATAAGTGCTGTAATAAAGTTTTTGTTTTTCATAATTTGAAGTTTAAAATGGGGAGAGTTAATACGTCCAAATCTACTATACACGTAAACGCCAGTCAATTACCCGTCTGGGTAATTTAAAAAATGACAATCCGAATGTTACCACATTGCAAAGGCACTAAAAACCTTTAGGAAGACTTTTAGAATCATTGTGAATTTGATTTCTTATTTTTAAGCAAATAAATTTTAAAAGAAATTATGGCAGAAATAAAATTAGGTGACAACACCATAGAAACATTCGGAACCCTTCCAAAAGTGGGAGAAAAAGCTCCAGATTTTGAATTAACCACGCGCGATTTAAGTTCAAAAAAACTCTCCGATTACAAAGGGTCGCGAGTGGTAATGAATATTTTTCCGAGCATAGACACTAATGTTTGTGCCACCTCGGTTAGAAAATTTAATGAGAAAGCAACCGGATTGGAAAACACAAAAGTACTTTGTATTTCTAAAGACCTTCCCTTTGCCCAACAACGCTTTGTAAATGATGAGGAATTAAATAACGTTACAAATCTGTCTGATTTTCGCGATGGCAACTTCGGAAAAAATTACGGGGTTGAAATGACCAGCGGCGCGCTTAGAGGGCTTCATTCCCGTGCCGTAGTTGTTTTAGATGAAGATGGGAAAGTAATTTACAACCAGCAGGTACCTGCCATTGGTGAGGAGCCCGATTATCTTTCCGCATTAAAAACTCTTTTATAATGAGGAATTCATTTTTAGGAAAGCGCCTTAAAGCATTTCGGTATGCATTCAAAGGTGCTTTTCTATTAATTCGCAATGAAGCGAGTATTCAGGTGCAAACCGCTCTGGCGATAATAATGACCATTGCGGGTTTTTATTTTGAAATTACTACCGTTGAATGGATGTTTCAAATATTCGCAATAGGATTAGTACTCAGTATTGAAGGCTTAAATACAGCTGTGGAAGAAATTGCGGATTTTGTGCATCCCGATTTCCACAATAAAATTGGATTAATTAAAGACATTGCGGCGGGTGCTGTTTTTTTTGCGGCCGTTACTGCGATAATCATTGGGTGCTTTATTTATATCCCGAAATTTTAACTTCTTATACGCATTCCTTCCCGTTAAGGCTTAAGGCTTTAAAACTACCCAATTGGGTAATTACATTTTCTCTGATTTGGTTGTAAGTTTATTTTTTGAATTAATTTTCACTAAATTTAACACAACCAAACTTATTGATTATGAAACAATTAGTTACTATTTTCTGCATTTTGCTTTTCACTTTCCAAAGCGAGGCGCAGACCAAGCAAGCTCCAGAAGTTCCTTCCCCCATTATTTTTATTTATGATGCCAGTGGCTCTATGTGGGGCCAAATGCAAGGCAAAACGAAGATGGAAATTGCATCAACGGTGCTTTCCAATTCCATTAACGATTTTGCCGAAAACCAAAAAATTGGGCTCGTTGCTTACGGACATCGTAAAAAGGGAGATTGCCGAGATGTAGAAACATTGCTTCCCATTAGCAATACTTCAAAAAGCGAAGTAGCACTGGCCGTTAAAAACATCAAACCTTTGGGGATGACCCCCCTCGCCTATTCCGCAGAAATGGTTATGGAACAGCTTCGGAAAAGTAAGGAAAAAGCGACCATCGTTTTAATAACCGACGGTATAGAATCCTGCGACGGCAATATTTGCGATGTGGTAAAAGCCGCCAAAAAAGAAGGAATTGATTTTAAATTGCACATAGTAGGTTTCGGCCTAAAAGCTGGAGAAACCAAGCAGTTGGAATGTGCTGCAAAAGCAGGTGATGGCAACTATTACGACGCCGCCGATGCCAGTGGCTTAAGTGAGGCAATGACCGAAGTAGCATCAGAAACTGTAGATAAGCCAAAGGGAAATCACGGGGTTTATGCTACGATGAACGGTAAAGCCATAGATGCCTTGGTTACTGCATATAAAGCAGGCACCAAAAATAAAGCCGGAGGCACGCGCACCTATCGCGACACTTCCTTTGTGTATTTACCACAAGAAACCTACGACCTTGAAATACGTCCCTTAGAAAATTCAAGAGTAGAACCCATTATTTTAAAAGGAATTAAAACCTCCAACGATAATAAAACCTATAGTATTATAAGTTTTGATGGTGGCAAGTTTGCCGTTACCTCTACCAATAATGGCGAAGGCTGGGATAGTACCGTAAAGATTCTTGATGCCGATGGAAAAACAGTTGGCGGTGGTCGTACTTACGGCAGAACTAAGGAATTTGAATTAAACGCAGGCACATACAGCGTTGTATTGCAAGCTATTAAATTAAATGGAATACATACCAAAGCCAAGGTAGAAAACCAAGTTGTAACCGCCGGGCAAACCACTGCTGTAGATTATAATTTTGAGTCGGGCACCCTAGAAGTTGTGCCAATGGGCGGAGGTAAAAATATAGATGCCACAGTTAATGTAATTGAGGTAAACTCCCGTACTAGCGTAGGCGGCGGAAGATCATACGATCGAGGTGTAAAAATGAATATAAACCCAGGAACTTATGAAATAAAAGTCCGAGCACTGAAAAAAACAGGTTTTAGCGGCGATAAATCGGCGACGGTAACTGTTAAAAAAGGGGAAGCTATAAAGCAAACGTTCAACTATTAATTGTGAAACATGAATTATAATATATGTACTTTTTTTATAGTATTCTTTGGTTCACTACTTACTGTGGGAGCCCAAAGTGAATTGGGTGAAGGTTTTTTTTCACCAAATACAACAGAAGCCGAAACACTCTATTTATACGATATTCCAAACAGCAGAGCGGGCAGTCAGGAACGCCCCATAGACAGCATTACATTTATAAAGCGATATGCCAATCATGTGGATGGCATTGGTTACGCTCCTGAAGGTTTTGCTCCATTTAACGAAAAGTTGGATTATGGTGTTTTTTTAATTAGAGTAAAGCGATTGGGCCGGGATTATCACGAAATTATCATCAATGAAGAAACTGGCAAAACGGCTTATGTATCTGCTTGGCAAGGGAATTTCATAACCTGGGGCGAGTTTTTATTAAATTGCCATTCGGTGGAATTTATAGACAAAAATCAAAAAGTATTCGATAATCCAATGATAAAATCTGCCGGAAGAGTGGTGAGTCCCACAAATTTTAGGGCTCGCTACATTATGGGCGATTGGATGGAAGTAGAAATATTGGCAGACGATTACAACACTGTAAAGGGAAAAGGCTGGATACGTTGGAAAAAGGACGACAAACTGCTGATTAATTCTAATTTATTTTCCTGATTTCAACTCAGACCTACGAGGAAGTTTTGCAGAAATACAACACAATGCCTTGCAGGTAAATACATTCAAAAAAATATCACGTCTCACATCTAATGTTTAATGTCTAATGTCTAAAAAATGAAAAACTTCTTTAAACCCGCCAAAATCGCCTTTTATATTTTAATGCTTATTACCTTTTTTATTGCTGGCCTGTATTTTGCCGGACTTATAGGAGCAGGGAAAGGACAAGGTTTGGCAGGCGGTGCCATTGTTTTGGGTTATGGGGTTCTCTTTGGGGGTATCGCTTTTATTGCTTCATTTTTTATTGTCCATTTTGTTTCCCATAAATTTATAGTAAACGCCAATATTGTGTTGCTGGTAATAATTATAATTTCCTACGGTATAACCCATTACCGGTACAAACAGCGCCAAAAAGAAAAGGATAAAACCGAACAATTTAAATCTATTCCCACTACGCCAACCAAGCAGACGGAGCCCATTGGTATGGTAACATATTATAAAAATGATGCATCTAATTACACATCGATAAAAAATTCATTAAATGTAAATAACGATTTGGGCATCGGGTTTTTTGAGCCCAACTTTTTTCAATTCCCTACCCTATTCTTTTATGGAAATGTGACACAAGAAAAATCGGTATTCCAGCATACCCCCACAGATAGCCTGGCGTTGGGGAGAGATCAGTTTGGAGATTTCGCACTTATATCTGCTCCCCCCTGGCTTTGGCCGGAGGCTATGAATACACCTTTTGGCATTTTTTATTTTAAGGTAAAAACTCTTGGGCGCGAATTTATTGAAGTAGAAGTGAATTCCAAAACTGGGCAAACATCCTACCTCAATAAACACAATGGGGAGCTATTATTTTGGGCCGAATTTTTATTAACGGCTTCATCACTTAATTTTATTGAAGGAAAAACACAAATTCCCAAAGAAAAACCTCTGGATTATGCAGGAGATATTAATACCCCTTTTGTGCATTTAACACCGTTGCAAGTAAAGGAAGATTGGATTCAGGTAATTTTAAAAGATAAAAATTATCGCGAATTGGGAAAAGGTTGGATCCGCTGGAAAATGAACGACCAATTAGTAGTAAAATACCAATTGCCCAACATTTAAACACATGAAAAGTAGCGTTTTAACGCCGCTATTTTTTTATAAAATTTTATTTAGCTTGTGCCGTTGTATATTTGTATTTTTGCAGCAAATACAACCGCTCCATTAATGGCCAAAAAAAAGAAGAAAACAACTAAAGCTCCGCGTAAAAAAATAGGTTTTTCGCTATCCAAACAACAAAAGATACTTTTGGGTAGCTTTTTGTTTTTATTGGGGCTTGCATTGGTGTTCTCTTTTATTTCTTACTTTTTTACGTGGCAGGCAGACCAAAGTGAATTAGGAAATTTTGCCGAGCGCAATCTTCCCACCCAAAACTGGCTCAACAAATTTGGCGCAAATGTGGCGCACTTTTTTATCTACGACGGCTTTGGTATTTCGGCTTTTATTTTTGCCTTTTTAGTAGCACTCACTGGTGTTTATTATTTTTTCGATTACCTTAAAAAGCAACTAATAAAATTTTGGTTTTGGGGATTGTTATTAATGCTTTGGGCCTCTGTTTTTTTCGGATTTTTCGGGGGTGAAGCTACCATTTTTAGTGGAATCGTAGGATTTGAAACAAACGATATTTTACAAGATTATTTGGGCTTAATCGGCGCTATGTTGGTCATGGTTTTTGTCCTTATTTTTTATTTGGTCGTAAGGCTTAAATTAACTCCAGAGATGGCAATTAGCCTATTTAGCAATACGAAAGAACAAATAGCTTCAGAATTTATTTCAGGTGAAACTGAGAAAACTACTGCCAAAAAAGTTTCAGAAGAAGAAGAAACATCCGAAACGAAAAAACCTGCACCCATCATTGAGGAAAAGGCAACACCAAAACCACCCGTAGTAGAAAAATTAATTTTAAAATCTGATGTTGAAGGCGATGTAGAAATGGAGGTAGAACAAACCGCTGACGAGGAAGAAATTGAAAATTTAAGCAATAAATTAGTCAAGGATTTTGGTGAATTCGATCCCAAACTGGAGCTCAGTAATTATAAATTCCCCAATTTAGAACTACTTCGCGATTATACTATTGGCGCTGGCATAACAATAGACCAAGAAGAACTTGAAGAAAATAAAAACCGCATAGTTGAAACGCTCAACAATTATAAAATAGGCATTGCAAATATAAAAGCTACCGTTGGCCCAACGGTTACCTTATATGAAATTGTACCTGACGCGGGGATTCGAATTTCAAAAATTAAAAACCTCGAGGACGATATTGCGCTTTCGCTTTCCGCTTTGGGAATCAGAATTATTGCCCCTATTCCGGGTCGCGGTACTATTGGTATTGAAGTACCCAATAAAAACGCCAAAATTGTTTCGATGCGTTCGGTGATTGCATCGGCAAAATTTCAAAATGCCGAAATGGAACTTCCCATCGCCTTTGGAAAAACCATTAGCAACGAAACTTTTGTAGTAGATCTTGCCAAAATGCCGCATATGTTAATGGCAGGCGCAACGGGTCAAGGAAAATCGGTTGGGTTAAACGCTGTATTAACTTCACTTTTATATAAAAAACATCCCGCAGAAGTAAAATTTATTTTGGTAGATCCAAAAAAGGTAGAACTTACGCTTTTCAACAAAATTGAGCGCCATTATTTAGCAAAATTGCCGGATACCGAAGAAGCAATTATTACCGATACAAACAAGGTTATACACACATTAAATTCACTGTGTATTGAAATGGATGCGCGCTACGATTTATTGAAAGACGCAATGGTGCGTAATATTAAGGAATACGACACCAAGTTTAAAAACAGGAAGTTAAACCCAAATGAAGGCCATCGATTTTTACCGTACATTGTCCTGGTAATAGACGAATTTGCCGATTTAATAATGACCGCCGGAAAGGAGGTTGAAACGCCAATAGCCCGCTTGGCACAGTTGGCACGTGCTATCGGAATTCATTTAATAATTGCTACCCAACGACCATCAGTTAACGTAATTACGGGAATTATAAAAGCCAACTTCCCGGCGCGAATTGCGTTTAGAGTAACTAGCAAAATTGATTCACGTACCATTTTAGACAATTCGGGAGCCGATCAACTTATTGGGCGTGGCGATATGCTTTATACCCAAGGCAACGAGTTAACCCGTATTCAATGTGCTTTTGTAGATACGCCCGAAGTTGCCAATATCACAGATTTTATTGGGTCGCAAAAAGCGTATCCCGATGCTTATCTATTACCCGAATATGTAGGTGAAGAGGGTGGCACAACTATTGATAATGACATATCGGAACGCGACAAACTATTTCGCGAAGCCGCAGAAGTATTGGTAATTGCACAACAAGGTTCGGCTTCATTATTGCAGCGAAAGCTAAAATTGGGGTATAACCGGGCGGGCAGAATAATAGACCAAATGGAAGCGGCCGGAATTGTTGGTCCCTTTGAGGGCAGTAAGGCACGCCAGGTTTTGGTTCCCACAATTGACGCATTAAATCAACTATTAGATAACGAAACTAATGATAATTAAAATGAAGAAAATCAGTCTGCTATTAATCGCACTTACACTTACAACTATCGCACAGGCGCAAGATGCCAAGTCGTTGCTAAAAGAAGTTTCTGAAAAAGTTAAAAGCTACGATAATATTGCAATCGACTTTAAATACAACTTGAATAACAGCAAAGAAAACGTAAACCAAGAAACTCGTGGCGATGTAACGCTACAGGGAGATAAGTACGTTTTAAATATGCTCGGAACTACTCGTATTTTTGACGGAAAAAATATTTATACTATTGTTCCCGAAGATGAAGAAGTAACCATTTCGGCTTATAATCCAAAGGACGATAAAGATATTACGCCTTCAAAAATGTTGACTTTTTACGAAAAGGGATACAACTATAAAATGGATATTGAGCAAAATGTAAAGGGTAGAAAAATTCAGTATATTAAACTTATCCCAATCGATTCAAAAGCTGAAATTAAAGATATTCTTTTAGGTGTAGATGTTCAAACAAAGCATATTTACAAGCTTATACAAACAGATTCCAAAGGAACAAAATACACCCTTACCGTTAATTCCTTTAAAACAAATCAACCTGTTTCCAAAACCTTGTTTACTTTTGATGAGGCCAAATATAAAAAGGACGGCTACTACATAAATAAGCTATAAACGCATAAGTGAAAATACTAGACAGGTACATATTGGTTACATATTTGAAGACGTTTTTAAGCGTCTTCATTATTTTAATGTTCATATTTGTCCTGCAGACCATTTGGTTATATATTTCTGAACTTGCCGGCAAGGACTTAGATGTTTGGATTATATTAAAGTTTCTTTGGTATGTTTCACCCAGATTAATTCCGTTGGTATTGCCGCTTACCATTTTGGTAACTTCCTTAATGGTTTTTGGGAGCTTCGCCGAAAAATACGAGTTTGCCGCCATGAAATCTACCGGCATTTCCTTACAACGTGCCATGGGTGGGGTTATTGGCTTTATTGTAGTACTTTCAATTACTGCGTTTTTTTTCGCCAACAGCGTTATCCCCTATTCTGAATACAAGTGGCAGAATTTACGGCGAAATATCTCGCAATTTCAACCTTCGATGGTTATTTCCGAAGGACAATTTAGCCAGATTGGAGAGTTGTTCAATATAAAAGTGGAAGAGAAAAGTGGCGATAGAGGCCAATTTTTAAAAGATGTAGTAATCCATAAAAAGAATGAAGCGAAACCCAATGGCAATTTTACCGTAATTATTGCAAACAACGGCGAGCTTGCTAGCCAAGAAGGCAGCAATACCCTTTCGCTTATTTTGAACGAAGGAAATTATTACGAGGAAATTCAAAGCAACAAACCCGGCCAACAAAAAGGGGAGCCTTTCGCAAAAAGCTATTTTGAAGAGTACGCCATCAATATTGACCTTACAGAACTGAACAATCAGGACATTGATAAGGAAAACAATTTGAACAATCAGAATATGTATAATATTAGCGAATTACACGTAGAAATTGATTCGCTTTCAAAAAGTTACAGTACCGACATTCAAAGCTACACTAAAAATATGTATTACCGAAGTGGTGTGGAAAAGTTTAAGGAAAACAATATAAGCGATACCGCAAAATTACCTGCTATAAACTCCATTCTCGAAATTTACAAACCTGCGCAACAGCTGCAAATAATTAAACTGGCATTAAACAACGCTAAAGGAACATTACAAACCGTTGATGCCAAAAAAGTAGAATTTAAAAACAAAACCAAAAGATTAAACAAAACCGAAATTGCACTGCATGAAAAATATGCCTTGGGTGTTGCGTGTATTATTTTATTTTTTGTGGGGGCGCCGCTCGGAGCCATTATCAGAAAAGGCGGAATGGGGCTCCCGATGGTGGTGGCAATTTTACTCTTTTTAACCTATCATTTTATCGGAATATTTGCGAAAAACAGTGCCGAAGATGGCACCATGCATCCGTTTATTGCTACTTGGTTGAGCACGGCAATAATGTTTCCGCTAAGTATTTGGCTAACCTATCGCGCCACAACGGACCAAGGTATTTTTGATTTTGATAGCTTTATGCAGCGAATTGGGCGTTTGTTTGGCAAAAAGCCATCGGAAGAAATAGCTGAAAAAGAGGAAATTTCCATCTTACTTACACAGCAGGAAAAAGCCTTGATTTTATCGAGAACCGAAACCCAGCTTAAAGATATTGTAAAAAATTATCGTCAGTATGGTTATTCCGAAGAAGTACGAAACGCCGCTTTACAACAACTTAGCTTAAAGGGATATTCTGAAATGGAACTCAAAATGAGTGGCGATTTTGAGAATAGGGAATATTCTTCCGCCTTGCAAAGTTTTAAAGAATCTTCTAGTTTTTCAAAAAAAGCATTGGTTGCCTATTTCGCTTCCATTATTAGTGTTTTAGGAATGATTTTATTTAACAATATAGATTTAACCATGTCCGAAACCTTAAAACTAATTTCTCAAATTGGGCAGATTATTTCGCTTGTTGCCTTATATGTTTTTGCAATTAAATCTCTTTTAAGCAGCTCAAAATTTTATAAAGTTTTAGGAAAAGATCAAGACACCGGTGCCTGGCTAATATTTATGTTGCTAGGCCCCGTTATTTATGTGTTTCTTCACTTTAACCACATAAAGAAAATGAAGGAGGAATTACAAATGATAAATTAATTTTTTTAAACATTATAGGGTTCGGCAGTACTTCCGACACCTCATAAATTTATAGTTTTATTGAATTTTAATTTTTAACCTTCAGTACTTCTGCAACACCATAACCAACCTATTTATTTATGTACTCCCGTATTGTTTTGGTCGGATATCGGTTACATTTAAAATAAGCAAAGTAAACTAATTTGGCATGGCTAATTATAGACGTTTCTATTATCTTTGCACAACATATTTAAAGCTATGATTTCCACAGAAAAAGAAAAATCAATTCAACTCAACACTATAGAAGAAGCCATTGAAGATATTCGCAATGGAAAGGTAATTATTGTTGTTGACGACGAAAACCGTGAAAACGAAGGAGATTTTATTGCCGCCGCCGAAATGGTAACGCCAGAGATGATTAATTTTATGGCTACCCACGGACGCGGACTTATTTGCGCACCACTTACCGAAGAACGCTGCAAGGAGCTCGATTTAAATATGATGGTAGAAAACAACACCGTGCTTCACCATACGCAATTTACAGTTTCAATAGATTTAATTGGTCACGGTTGTACAACGGGAATATCTGTTCACGACCGTTCTAAAACCATTAAATCGTTGGTTGAGGAAACCACCAAAGCTAGCGATTTGGGAAGGCCTGGGCATATTTTTCCGCTTCGTGCCAAACAAGGCGGTGTTTTAAGAAGAACGGGGCACACGGAAGCTGCAATAGATTTAGCGCGTCTTGCCGGCTTAAAGCCCGCTGGAATTTTAGTTGAAATTTTAAACGAAGACGGTACTATGGCACGTCTTCCCGAGTTAATAAAGGTTGCCAAAAAGTTTGATCTTAAACTTATTTCAATTGAAGATTTAGTGAAATACCGCATGGAGCACGATTCTTTAATAGAAAAAAAGGAAGATTTTAAAATAAATACAAAATTTGGCGATTTTAGACTTCGCGCATATAAACAAACTACCAACGACCAAATTCATATTGCCCTTACAAAAGGCAATTGGAAGGAAAATGAACCCGTTTTAGTTCGTGTTAATGCCACCTTAGTAAATAGCGATATTTTAGGAACGCTTACCAACAACGCCGAACAAAAATTAGACGATATGTTTAATGTTCTGAATAAGGAAGGTAAAGGCGCTATTGTATTTATAAACCAGCAGAGCCAGTCTTTGAATTTACTGAGCAGATTAAAAGAGCTTAGAGAAAACCAAAAGCCAAATGAAATTGCCAAAGCACCCCGTATTGAAATGGATGCCAAAGATTTTGGAATTGGCGCTCAAATACTCCACGACTTGGGAATACACAAAATTAAACTTCTCTCCAATAGCGAACAGACCAAACGTGTAGGGATGATTGGTTACGGTTTAGAAATAATGGAATACATTAAGTATTAATTAGAAATCGCTACCTATTTAACTACGAACACAAATCTATTTTGTTCTCAGACGCGAATATAGAGGAAGTTCCAAATTATACACTTTACTTATCTGCAGGAATTATCTGCAGGGCAGCGCTTTTAGTTCTCCCTCAATTTCATCTGCTCGCGTTAACATAAAGTCTGGAGAATGAAAATAATTTATATAGTCTATGAACGTAATATAAGATGATAACTTCGTTTTTTCCCAATCGCTGTCGGTGCTCTCATGAACTTTCTTCATAAAATCATCTAAATCAGAATAATCGAAATTATTCAAATCTGATGGATTTGAACCATTTTGGAGCGCATGGCAACCATTTTTTATAAAATGGGGTATAAATGATGCTTCACCATAAGGATTACCCACCTTTTCAGATAAATATTCTAAGTCTTCGAAAAAGGCGATAATGTAGTACTACCTATTCTTTAGACCACTATCAAGCTGATTTTAGTTGAACTTGTTTTTCAAAAGTATAAAGGTTTCTTGGCTTTTGTCTTTTAATTCCCTGATGTTTTCTATTGTTGTACT